>NZ_CP009920.1:2155000-2210000 GCF_000832985.1 Priestia megaterium NBRC 15308 = ATCC 14581 | reverse complement strand
ATTGCATATGTTCAGTGATTTCTACCCCGTGTTCTTTTGCTAAAGCACGAGCTTCTTCAACAGATGTTTCTCCCCAGAAGTCTACGCCCGTATATTGTTTAATAGCATCGACCATATGAAGTCTTGTCCACTCTGGAGTTAAATCCACCTCTTGATGGCCATACTGAATCTTTGTTGTGCCAAGTACTTCTTGCGCAATGTGTGCAATTAAGTTCTCTGTTAAAGCCATGATGTCTTTGTAGTCCGCATACGCTTCGTACAATTCGATCATTGTAAATTCAGGATTGTGACGTGTAGATACACCTTCATTACGGAATACACGGCCAATTTCATATACTTTTTCTAATCCACCTACGATTAAACGTTTTAAATGAAGTTCAATCGCAATACGCATATAAAGTTCCATATCAAGCGCGTTGTGGTGTGTCACAAACGGACGAGCTGCTGCTCCACCTGCGATTGAATGCATCATCGGTGTTTCAACTTCTAAATATCCATGATTATCTAAGTAACGGCGCATCGATTGAATAATACGGCTTCTTGAGATGAATGTTTGTTTACTTTCTGGATTTGTAATTAAATCTAAGTAACGTTGACGGTAGCGCTGTTCAATATCTTTTAAACCATGATATTTATCTGGAAGTGGACGAAGCGCTTTTGTTAGTAACGTAAAATCTTTTACTTTAATAGAAAGTTCGCCAACTTTTGTTTTGAATAAAACACCTTCAACCCCTACCAAGTCACCGATATCTACGCTGCTGAAGATTTCGTACTGTTCTTCGCCAATTGCATCTTTACGTACATAAAGCTGAATTTGTCCTGTTAAATCTTGAACGTGAGCGAAACCTGCTTTTCCTTTTCCACGCTTTGTCATAATACGACCAGCTAGTGACACAGGTACTTCATTTTCTTCTAACTGTTCTTTTGTTAACTCGTCATACTCACTAATTAATTGCTGTGATGTATGTGTACGTTCAAAACGTTGACCAAACGGATCAATACCTTGATCTCGTAGGTTGCTCATTTTTTCGCGACGAACGAGAAATTGATCATTTAATTCTTCATGACTCATCGTTTACTCATCTCCATCGTATAATTAAGTTTTCCGAAACAGAAAAAAGGCCAGCATGTTTACTGGCAACTACTACGTTTCTTTAAAATTATTATAGGTTCAGTCGTTTCTCTATGTCAAATCGCTTTATTCTTGCTTCGCTTCTCTTTTTCTTCGATTTCTCTAACAAGCTACCGAATAAACCAACAACCTGCGAACCCAAACCTCAAAGTTTTCACTATGAACTCTACTTTACGCCAATATAAAAATGAATCAACTAATAAGATTCATTTTCACTTATGTAAATCATTACGATTATTTTCGAACATATCTAGTATACCCGTTGTTTGCTCTCGAAATAATTTTACATCTTTTAAATCTGATAAACGTGTTGTGATGATTTCAACTTTTTCTTCTGCTACAGGGAGAATAAGAGATGGAGCTAGTTCGTTTAGAGGAACCATCACAAACGCTCGTTCAAACATTCGGGGATGAGGGACGCTCAGTCTATCCGTATGAATGATTTCATTACTATAAAGTAAGATATCTAAATCAAGGGTTCTAGGTCCCCATACAATCTCTCTTTTTCGGCCTGCCGTTTGTTCAATGGCTTGCAAACAATCTAAAAGGTGCTCTGACGAATACGTTGTTTGTATTTTTACTACCATGTTTAAAAAGCTTGCTTGATTCGTATACCCGACCGGGGCCGTTTCATAAACAGATGAAACAGCCACTACCTTAATCTCAGAGTGTTTCATCAAGCCAGTAACTCCTGACTTCAAATGTTCCATTCGATTTTCAATATTTGATCCTAATGCAATATATACTTCTGTTGTCATTCAACGGCTCCTTTTAATTTCAATAGCTACCGATTGATAATAACCGGGAATTGGCGGATCCGGCTTATATACCTTTACTGTACAAGCCTGCACGAGTTCGTAATTAGAAAGCAATTCAGATGCAATCGTTTCAGCCACCGTTTCAACTAACTTGAACGTGCGCTTCTCTACAACTTCCTGGCATGTTTGGTATAAATCTGCATAGCTCACCGAGTATTCTAAATTGTCCGTAGTACCAGCTTGCTTTAAATCCAGTTCCACAGCTAAATCCACATGAAAACGCTGCCCTAATTTATTTTCTTCTGGAAATACGCCATGATAACCATAGAAACGCATATCATTCACATAAATTTTATCCATCTTTAGTCTCTCCTTTCGCTTTTATACATGTAGCTCGTGTCGACTCATTAGCGACATCGTGTAAGAGCGATACTCTTTTTGCAACTGAGCTATCAGCGTATGGTCTCCTACTGAAAACTGCTTATCCTTTATACTTCGAAGAGGTACGATTTCTTGAATAGAATTTGTAACGAAAGCTTCATCCCCCTCCAAGAGGTGTTCCACTGTAAATAAGCCTTCTACAACTTCTATGTTTTTCTTTTTTAAAAGCGTAAAAATAAACTGTCTCGTAATTCCATTTAAGATACCTGTTTCAAGAGACGGCGTATATACGCAATCACCTTTTACAAAAAATAAATTGGACACAATACCTTCGGCTAAGAACCCTTCTTTTGTTAAAAAGATACCCTCTTTATTTAAGTCTGAACCAACTTCTCGCTTAGCTAGTACATTATTTAAATAATGATGAGACTTTAACCTCATGGTTCCTTCAGGCGTATTTCGTTTCGTCTCAAGAATAAGCCCCTCTTTTACAAGGGGGCTCGATGGATGAGGCATTGATTTCATATATACGATTGTAGATGGCTTGTCGTATTCTTCCACTTGCAAGCCAATTCCGCCATTTCCTGCTGAGACATTTAATCGAACATACGCATTTCTCTCATTGTTGTTCATTAACAGACTATTAATGATTCCCAACACGTCCTGTGTAGAGTAGTCCCATACAATATTTAATTCACGTAAGCTGCTATGCAGTCGATCCAGATGGTCTTCCACTAAAAATGGATGACCTTCATAAACTCGTAACGTTTCAAACAGCCCTAGGCCATACATATATCCGTGATCAAACGGAGAAATAGTGGCTTCAGACGCAGGCTTTACTTCGCCATTTACGTATATATACATATCATTACACTCGCTTTTTTTCGTAAGTTTCAATAAAATTCTTCAGCATTTCTTTACCGTAAGAAGTCATGATAGATTCAGGATGGAACTGTACTCCTTCAATAGGTAATGATTTATGGCGAATCGCCATAATTTCATCTTCTGCTGTCCACGCTGAAATTTCAAAGCAATCCGGCAGTGAACTTTTTTCTACAATCAAAGAATGATATCGCGTTGCCGTGAACGGATTATCAAGACCTTTAAAGATAGTACGGCCATCATGATGCATTTCAGATGTTTTACCGTGCATTAATTTATCCGCACGAATCACATTCCCTCCAAAAGCTTGCCCAATTGACTGATGCCCTAAGCATACGCCGAATATTGGAATCTTACCTGCAAAATACTCGATGGCTTCTAGACTGATTCCCGCTTCGTTAGGACTGCATGGTCCCGGGGAGATCATCAAGAAATCTGGATTTAGCACTTCAATTTCAGAAAGTGTAATTTCATCATTTCTTTTTACAAGAAGCTCATGCCCTAGCTCACCTAAATACTGTACTAAATTAAACGTAAAAGAATCATAATTATCAATCATTAATATCATCTTTACTCACCCTCACTCAGCTCATTTTCGCTCTGCTCTTTTGCTTTCCATAGTGCAATTGCTTTTTTCAGTGATTCTTTGTATTCGTGTTTCGGATTTGAATCAATCACAACACCCGCTCCAGCCTGCACATAAGCTTGGCCGTCTTGAATAATCATAGTGCGAATCGCAATATTTAATTCCATATCTCCATTAAATCCAATCCAACCAATCGATCCTGTATAAATTCCTCGTCGAACTGGTTCAAGTTCTTCAATGATTTCCATTGTACGAACTTTAGGTGCTCCAGTAATCGTTCCTCCAGGAAAAACCGCATCTACGATATCTACAAAATCTTTGTTGTGCGCGAGCTTGCCTTTTACATTAGACACAATATGCATCACATGTGAATATTTTTCAATAACCATAAACTCGTCAACATGCACAGTACCATATTCGCTTACTCTACCAAGATCATTACGCTCCAAGTCAACAAGCATCACATGCTCTGCACGCTCTTTTTCGTTATGAATAAGCTCATCCGCTAACTGTTGGTCTTCTTGATCACCCTTACCGCGGGAGCGTGTTCCCGCAATCGGTCTCGTACTGATTTCATCACCGGCTTTTTTCACTAATAGTTCTGGTGAACAGCTCACAATGTGAAATTCTTCTGTCTGCATATAAGACATGTAAGGAGACGGGTTAATTTTTCGTACCTGTTCGTAGATATGCATAGGATGAGTTTGAAGCTGTTGAGACTGTCGAACAGATAAGTTCACTTGAAACACATCGCCTTGCCCGATATACTCATGTACGCGAGTTGTGGCATCTGAAAAAGCAGCTTCAGACATCGAAACCTCACTCTTTTCGGCAACACGATGAATCCGCTCATATGAGAGTCCTTCATCACTTGCCTCCATCCAGTCCTTTTTGTATTGATCAATACGCTTATGTGCCTGCTCTTTACAATCTGCTTCGTCATTAACGATAATCCAGAGCTTTTCCTTTTCTTGATCGTATACAAATACGTCATCGAAAATAAGAAAATAAACGTCCGGCGTTTTCAATGAATCTTCAGCAAGGTCAGGTATGGTTTCTACATAGCGGATATAATCATAGCTAATAAAGCCAATTGCTCCACCTTGAAAAGGAGGAAGATCTGGATTCACCTCTGTTTCAAACTTCTTCATCCAGTCTCGCATAAGATGAAGCGGATTACCTTTTTGAACAGTAGTTTGGTCATCCGTTTTGATATGAAGCTCGTTTTGTTCGCCTCGCAAAATGGCTACAGGTTTTAATCCCATCATTTGAAACTTTCCGCCTCGACCGCTTTCAAGCAGGATATGATTCGATTCCTCTTTTGACAACTCTTGATATTTTTTGAACCATTGGTTTTTAGAGATAGAAATAGATTCGCCCCAAGTCATTCTTTGCTGCATTTGTTCACTCTCCTAAAAATAAATCACCTGCTTTCATTTTACATGATTCTTAGATGAAAAAAAACAGCTTCATGTAGAAGCTGTTTTTTTATCGTTTTTATGCTTGTGTTTGTTCCTCGAATTGGAACAATGGAGTACTTAGGTAACGCTCACCATTACTTGGAATAATCGCTAACACTTTTTTACCTTTTCCAAGCTGTTTTGCAGCTTTTAACGCAGCATAAATCGCAGCCCCAGAAGAGATACCTACTAGTACACCTTCTGTTTTTGCTACTTTACGGGCATATTCAAAAGCTTGATCGTTTTGAACAGCGACAACTTCGTCATATACTTCCGTGTTAAGCGTATCCGGAATAAAGTTTGCACCAATTCCTTGAATTTTATGAGGCCCTGGTTGACCACCGCTTAAAATCGGAGAATCAGCTGGCTCTACCGCATAAATTTTGATATTTGGGTACTTTTCTTTTAACACTTCACCAGCACCTGTAATAGTCCCGCCAGTACCGATACCTGCCACAAATCCATCTAGCTGATCGCCAAACTGCTCGATAATTTCTTTAGCCGTTGTTTGACGGTGCACTTCTGGGTTCGCCTCGTTTTGGAACTGCTGAGGAATAAAGTAGCCGTGCTCTTTTGCAAGCTCAGTTGCTTTATTAACCGCCCCTTTCATTCCTTCTGGACCTGGTGTTAACACTAACTCTGCACCGTATGCACGAAGCAGATTACGACGCTCAATACTCATCGTTTCAGGCATTGTTAAAATAGCACGGTATCCTTTTGCTGCAGCTACCATTGCTAAGCCAATTCCTGTGTTACCACTTGTTGGTTCAATGATTGTGTCGCCAGGTTTTAACACACCTTTTGCTTCCGCGTCTTCAATCATCGCTAATGCGATACGATCTTTTACGCTGCTTCCCGGGTTCATAAATTCTAATTTTAAATATACATCCGCCATATCTTCTTCAACTAGACGGTTTAGTTTTACGATTGGTGTTTGACCAATTAACTCTGTAATTGAATTTGCAATACGTGCCATATGACCACTCCTAATACCAACTAATTTTATTGATTTTGTATACAATTTATCAGATGTTTTCTAAATTGTCAATCATTTTGTCTTTCCATTTACCTAATTTTGTTATATTTTTAGATCAATATATACAGAAATAGAACTTAATATCTATAAAAAAAGGCGCTCATTTATAAAATGACGCCTTTTAAGAATCTTTTATTTCATTTAAATTGCTTGCTCTTTCATTTCTTCAAGCTGCTTTTTATCAAAACGATAGGTCTCATTACAGAAATGACACTGGGCTTCAGCTTGGCCGTCTTCCTCAATCATCGATTGAATCTCTTCTTGTCCTAAACTGATAATAGCATTGGCAATTCTTTCTTCTGAGCACTGACATTTGAACTCTACAGGCATTGTCTCCAGAAACTTCACATTTTCTTTTCCAAGAACTTCTTCTAAGATTTCCTCAGGAGAAAGACCTTTTTGAATCAGCTTTGAAATTGGTTCAATCGTCTGTAATCGTTGTTCAATAGCTGTAATCGTTTTATCATCTGTTCCCGGCAGAAGCTGAATGATAAATCCGCCCGCAGCTAAGATCGTGTTATCAGGGTTAACAAGTACACCTACACCTACTGAAGATGGGACTTGTTCAGATGTCACAAAATAATACGTGAAATCCTCTCCTAATTCTCCCGATACAATAGGTACTTGTCCGTTAAATTGATCACGCATTCCGATATCTTTTACGACACTTAGCGTGCCATCTGTACCTACAGCACGTGCTACATCTAATTTCCCATGCTGATTTAAATCGAAGTGCGTTTGTGGATTCGTTACATATCCACGCACTTCCCCTTTAGCATTGCTGTCTACTAAAATAACGCCAATTGGGCCGCGGCCTTCAATTTTAATTGTTAGCTTTTGCTCACCCTTTAGCATAGCCCCCATCATGACTCCCGCAGTCATTGAACGCCCCAATGCTGCAGAGGCTGTAGGCCATGTATAGTGACGGCGCTGCGCTTCTCCAACTGTATCCGTTGTTTTTACTGCATAAGCGCGAACTTGACTATTGTAAGCTAATGCTTTTACTAAATAGTCACCCATAATATACACCTCTTACTCCATATTTTTTGTATAAATTATTTGCAATCCTTTTAAAGTCAAAAATGGATCCACAATATCAATAATATCCGACTCTTTAGCAATCAATGTTGCGAGTCCTCCAGTAGCAATAACTTTAGGATTTACTGTTGCTTGCTCTTTCATTCTTGCTACAATTCCTTCTACTTGTCCAACGTATCCATATAAAATACCTGCTTGCATCGCAGATACTGTATTTTTTCCCACAATGCTATTTGGTCGCGCAATTTCAATTCGCGGAAGCTTAGATGCTCTTGAATAAAGAGCTTCTGTCGAAATATTAATACCAGGGGCAATCGCGCCACCCATATATTGCTTATTTTCATCAATATAGCAATATGTGGTTGCGGTACCAAAATCAACGATAATTAAAGGGCTTCCGTATAGCTGAATTCCAGCAACAGCATTTACAATACGGTCTGCTCCCACTTCACGCGGATTTTCATATTTAATATTTAAACCCGTCTTAATTCCAGGACCAACAACAAGCGGCTTTAAATGAAAATACTTTTGACACATTCTCTCCAATGCAAACATAATAGGAGGAACAACAGAGGAAATAATAATACCATGAATATCTTTAAAAGATAAACTAACGTGCTCAAGCAAGGCTTTAATTGTCATGCCATACTCGTCTTCTGTTTTATTACGGCTTGTTTCTACACGCCAGTGATACTTCAATTCATCTCCATCGTATACACCTAATACCGTATTCGTATTTCCAACATCTAATACAAAAATCATTTCAATCACCACTTTATATAAATTCAGTATTCACACTGAAACCATCATACCATAACTGGTAAATAGACGTGTATATTCTAGATAAAATAGGAATATAATGACACGATTCTCTAGTGGATATCCTACTTATCCACCATATATACGAAAATCTTTTACCAAACCTAACTTTTGCCCATTAAAAAATCAGTGGAGAATATCTCCACTGATCTTTATTGTCTTATGCTTTTGGCTCTTCATCGTCTGTCTTTGTTTGGATGTTTACTTTAACATCTTCATCTGTTACGTGACTAGAACGGTCTGGAAGAGTTCCATGATCTACTAAGTGGTTGATTTGCTCAGCGTCTAACGTTTCTACTTCTAACAATGTTTGAGCTACAAGCTCTAACTTGTCACGGTTTTCCGTTAAGATCTGCTTCGCACGCTCATAGCTTTCTTTAATGAAACGTTGGATTTCATTATCAATTTCATGAGCAATCGCATCACTGTAGTTTTGTTCACTGTGTAAATCACGACCTAAGAATACTTGGCCTTGTTGTGATTGACCGAATTGCATTGGTCCTAACTTTTCACTCATACCGTATTCTGTTACCATTTTACGAGCGATGCTTGTTGCACGCTGGAAGTCATTATGAGCACCTGTACTCACTTCGCCGAAAATAATTTCCTCAGCTACGCGACCACCAAGCAATCCAACAATTTTATCCAGCAGCTCTGGCTTCGTCATAAAGTAGCGATCTTCTTTTGGTAACATAACAGCATATCCACCAGCTTGCCCACGTGGAACAATGGTTACTTTATGTACCATATCAGCTTCGTCTAATACGACACCGATAATTGTATGTCCTGCTTCATGATAAGCAACAATATTGCGTTCTTTTTTAGAAATAACTCGACTTTTCTTAGCTGGACCTGCAATTACGCGGTCTGTTGCTTCGTCAATGTCAACCATTTCAATTTTCTTTTTGTCCTGTCTAGCAGCTACTAAGGCAGCTTCGTTTAACAAGTTTTCGAGATCTGCACCTGAGAAACCTGGCGTACGCATAGCAATTGCTTTTAAGTTTACTGATTCATCTAAAGGCTTATTGCGAGCATGTACTTTAAGCACTGCTTCACGGCCATTTACATCTGGACGATCTACCGTAATTTGACGGTCGAAGCGGCCTGGACGTAATAACGCTGGATCTAAGATATCCGGGCGGTTTGTTGCTGCAATGATAATGATACCTTCGTTAGCACCAAAACCATCCATCTCAACAAGCAATTGGTTCAATGTTTGTTCACGCTCATCGTGTCCGCCACCAAGACCTGCGCCACGTTGACGACCTACAGCATCGATTTCATCAATAAAGATAATACATGGAGCATTCTTCTTCGCATTTTCGAATAAATCACGAACACGAGAAGCACCCACCCCAACAAACATTTCAACAAAGTCTGAACCACTGATAGAGAAGAAAGGAACGCCTGCTTCACCAGCAACAGCTCTTGCTAATAATGTTTTACCAGTACCAGGAGGTCCCACAAGTAAGACACCCTTCGGAATTCTTGCACCTAGCTCTGCGAATTTACGAGGATCTTTTAAGAACTCAACAACTTCCACAAGTTCTTGTTTTTCTTCGTCTGCACCAGCTACGTCTTTAAATTTAACCTTCTTCTTTTCTTCGCTGTAAAGCTTAGCCTTACTTTTACCGAAGTTCATAACGCGGCTTCCGCCACCTTGAGCTTGGTTCAGTAAGAAGAAGAATAGGATGAAAATAATAACAAACGGAATGATTGACGTAAAGAACGTTACCCAGCCGCTTGTTTCATCAGCAGGTTTAAAATCAACTTCTACTTGATTATTTTCTGAAGCAGCGTCAATCCGATCAAGTGCTTTGTCACCATCTACGATGTAAGTTTGGAACGTTTGATCCTTTTTATAAGAATCTAACTTCCCTTGCACAACATACACGCCTCTTTCAGGCTTCATAGAGAGTGATTTCACATCACCTTTGTCTAAGTGTTGAACAAATGTATCGTATCTCATTGGTTCTGCTTTTTGATTAGAGCCACTAAAGAAGCTTACCACGCCAATAATGACTAAAAATATAAGTAAATAAAAGATGGTATTACGGAAGATCCGATTCATTTCTTACCTCCTCCCACGATAAACAAATACTGTATTCAATACTAACATAGAACATTTATCCTATCCAATAAATTGCACTTGGATATGTGCTTATTAATTGCTGTATACTTGCGGTTTAAGAACCCCAATATACGGCAGGTTACGATATTTTTCTTGATAATCTAATCCATACCCTACTACGAATGCATCAGGTACTTCAAATCCAACGTAATCTGCTTTAATAGATGCTTTACGACCTGTTGGTTTGTCTAAGAGTGTGACAATCTTAATTGACTTAGCTTTACGGTACTTGAATAACTCTACAAGATAGCTAAGCGTTAAGCCGCTGTCGATAATATCCTCTAAGATAAGAATATCTCGACCTTCAACTGATGTATCTAAATCTTTTAGGATTTTTACTTCACCAGAAGAAACCATTGCATTGCCATAACTTGATACATCCATAAAATCCATTTCTAAATATGTATCAACACGCTTAATTAGATCAGACATAAAAGGCATAGCGCCTTTTAATACACCGATTACCAAAGGAAAACGGTCAGCGTATTCCTCAGATAATAGCTTACCCAATTCTTTTACTTTCTGTTGTATTTCTTCTTCTGAAATCAAAATTTCTTGAATATCCTGCTTCATTCCTTACTTGCCTCCTAGAAGTTTTCGCTACTTATAGTATAAAATAACATATCTGGACTTATGTGTATGCAGTTCATAAGCAGATTTTTTCAAACCAGGTAGCCACAAAATAGTTCCTTGGCTATCTTCCACTACCGGCCAATGATCTCTGAAGTGTAAAGGGATTTTTTCATCGATAAAAATATCCTTTACTTTTTTATGTCCCTTCATGCCCTTTACTCGCATTTTATCGCCATTTTTTCGTGTCCTTACCTTTAATGATTGTAAATCGTGAGCTTCATCTAAAAGAAAAACATCGTTTCCTTTTATATCTTCGACTTTATTATGTATTTCACAAATAAGCTGGTGACCATTTGGAAGCTCGACGACCCCTGGAATCGGAACAATAAATTCATATGGCTCGATGTTCCCCTCATTAAAGGTGAAAAGACAGTCGTTGTAAGATCGGATAATACGTAAACCATTTGGAAAGTCAAGCGTCCCAGACGGTTTTTCACTTTCGCAAAATCCTACTAACATGTCAACATGCGCTGAGGAAAGGGTTGGAGGAATTTCTTTATAGAGATAGTTTAATATTAGTTGAATACCACGCCTTTGTAAAGGCTTGCGTATCCTTAGAAAACAATCTCTATCGATGAGAATTTCATTTTGCAATTTCTTTCTCATTACTTTATTCATCACATCGGTCGTTAATTCCTCTAAGTATGCTTGATCTTCATGCAAGTTCTCGCTAAATTGTTGAAATTTTTCATGTACAGCTGCGTTTTCTTGCTTTAAAAATGGCAAAACGTAATGACGAAACCGATTTCTCGTGTACGAGTCTTTCTCATTACTCGGATCAATCCGAGGGGTAAGCCCATGTAGCTTACAGTAGCGATTGATTTCTTCTTTCGTTACGGCTAGGAACGGCCTAATAATAAATCCATCCGCATATGGCCGCTTGGGCTGCATCCCTGCGTATCCATTCATCGTACTGCCTCGGACCATTCGCATTAACATCGTTTCAATCTGATCATCTCCGTGATGTCCTAATGCAAGAAAATTTGCTTTGTGCTTCTTCATAACATGAGTAAAAAATGTATAGCGGCATTCCCTGGCTGCTACTTGAGAAGATAACTTTCTTTCCTTCTGATAGGCAGTAACATCAATCTGCTTCGCCTCACATTTAATATTCAATTGTTTGCAGTAGTTCTGCACATATTCCATATCTTGCTGTGACTCTTCGCCCCGGAACATATGATCAACATGAGCAGCAATAATCGTGAGAGATTTTTGCTCTTTCAGACTCCATAAGAAATGCAGCAGTGCTAAAGAATCAGGACCACCAGAAATACCTACAACCACTGTAGAGCCTGCGGATAATAACTGATGTTTTGTCATAAAATTGTTCACTTGCTTTTCCATAAGAATGACTCATCCTTATAATGTACACGCAATAATGTATCATTAATTTACTTTATACGAATGACTATAAGGAAAGTTTCACAATTTCTCCAAACTTTATAGCACTTGAATAAATAGATACAAAATATAAATCAACATTACAGACGTACAAAGTAGTAGCGTCTCTAACACGTGAGAACGCTTCTTCTTTACTTTAACACGAGGGGCAGACGGTTGACGAACGTTTTGAGGCTTTGTTCCTTTACTTTTTGCCCCTCTTCTTTTTTCGACCGATAACACCTCTGTTTTCATTTCTTTAGCTGACTTATACTTTCCCGTAACCGCTTGATACAAAACGTCCCCGAAAGGTTCCAACTGCTTTGTTGTTAATATAAATTGTTTTAATTGTTCAGCCGGTTTGTCCGTTTTATTAATTCGCTTGCCATAAGCTGCGTGAATCAAAACCATAGATACAGCAAACAAATCATAGGTTGGTTCTGCTTTTCGGGAGCCAAGCCCCCAGTGCGCTCGATCATAAAAGTCGGTGAATTCTTTTATTGACCGCCCTTGCAGAGTTGTTCCTCCTACGTCAATCCATCGAACTTTTACGGGGTTAGATGTTACGACCAGGTTTTCTGGTTTTAAATCACCAAATACCCATCCTTCTTCATGAAGGTTTTCTAAGTCTGTTAAGAGCTGACTTGCAAATACTTGCAGCCATTCTGTCCCTCTTGTTGAGATAAAGGAAAGGAGAGGCTGCCCTTTCACATACTCCATTACATAAAAAGAAAGAGCATGAGAACCGTAGCTCCAATCATCTACATCAAGTAAGCGTGGTCCTAGCACTTTGTCTTTGACTTGAGAGAGCTTTTTTAACACATTCACTTCTGCTGTAACGGACATGTTGGAAAAGCTTATTTTTAACGCTGCTAGCGTTCCGTTTACTAATTGAACTAAATAGACAACTCCAGTTGCCCCCACGCCTAATTTCTCAAGAATTTTATAATGGACGTGATGCCATTTTCCTTGAATTTCTGTTCCCGGAGATAGGTTACATACCTGATTCTTCAATGTATTGTTCATTATTTTTTAACAACCCTCTCAATGAGCGCTTTTTGGTGAAATAATGAGTAGCCTCTTTGATAGCCGGTCCAGTAGGCGTAATACCTCCTGCTGTTAGTTTCGGAAAAATCGTTGAAAGCGACTCTAACCTTGGATTCCAGTCCATTAGCTTCTCTACGTCTTTCTTTTTCCCAGGAAATAAAAAGATTGAAAATTGATTATGCCCCATGCGAGCATTCAAGCTTAACGATAAATCTAACAGCGACTCCTTTACAGTAGGAAGCTTATTTTTCATACTTCCGCTCATGTCAACTAAAATAAGAATCTCTAAGTCAACCGTTTCCCCAAGTTCATCAACAACTTCCATGATTTCTCCTCGCTTCTCAGGAGATAACTCTTCTAATCTTGAATTAGAGGAACCTAGAATTTGCTGAAGTTCTTTATTTACAACACCTTGAAGTGTTTGCGTCATTGCCTGCCTTGTAACCATTTGAACAGTTTGAGATAGCTGTTTTACGTAAACAATTTGACTCACGCCACCGCCTGACATGGCAATGCCTTCTATTTCATTCGTACTTTGCTCATCAATTGTGTCCTCTTCCATCACACCAATAACGTTTACACTAATCCCTTGTTCTTTAGCTAGTGCTGCCATTGCTACCGGATCTTCACCTGTATTCGAACCACCGTCCGTAATGACCAACATCTGTTTCAATGTACCTTTTTTCATAAAAAAAATCCCCTCCTCATTATCAGTATTAACATGATAGACGAGGAGGAGATAAAATATACTTCTATCTAACTATTGTGCTTTTTTACGATAAGCGTAAGAAGGAATCGATGACCATTTCGGAGTATTGTGCTGAAGCTTTGCCACAACTACCGTCATATCATCTTCAATTAAACCTGATTTTGTTCGAATAACTTCTTCCATAATTAAGTCTGCAATTTCTTGTGGATCGTTTGTTTGAAGCTCGCCAATTTTTCGCTTCATCCACATTTCGTAGTTCTCAACGTGTTTTGGTCCTTCAAATACGCCATCACTCATCATAATTAATAAGTCTTCGGCCTTCATTTGTTCATTCACAACATCGACTTCAAATTCTTCAATAATGCCCATTGGCAAATTGCTTGCCTGTATTTTAATCACCTTATCTCCACGTTTGATGAAGCTTGGCGTAGAACCGATTTTCAAGAAGTTTACATTGGCATCTTGTAAGTCGATCATCGCTAAATCTAACGTAGAAAAGATCTCATCGTTTGTACGCAGCGATAAAATAGAGTTAATCGATTTAATTGCAATTGTCTCTTCTATTCCTGTTTGTAAAATTTGTTTTAACAGCTGAAGCGTTTCGCTGCTTTCATAGTGGGCACGCTCTCCATTCCCCATACCATCGCTAATAGCTAGTGCATACTTACCAGCGTTTAGCTCAATCATGGAGTAGCTGTCACCGGATACAAACCCTCCGCCTTTAGCAGCATGTGCTACGCCTGTATCAACAACGTACGCTTTTGTACAGCCAAACGAAACGTGGCAATAGCCTTGAGGATATTTAGCACATTCTTCGTTCTTTACTACAATACTTTCACCTAAAATATCTGTAAGCATTGGCGCAATAATCTTCTCGCATTCTCCTCTTCCGTGACAATATGGCACCCACATTTCAATATCTACATTTCCAGGTTCTAAGCTATAAATTTCAATTTGATTGATTTCCATCCCAAAGTTACGAAGAGCTTCTAAAATCTGTTCTTCTTGTACATTTAAATTTTCGCGCTCTCGCTTAATTTCTTTTGCAAAATTCCCCATGACTTCAGAAACACCGTGAAGCTGTTCTGCTACAATCCTTCTACTTTCTTGAATTTGGGCTTTTAAGTGCTGATTCGCTTTAAAATACGTAAGTTCATGCTCAATCACATCGATGACTTTTTTCGATTTCACACAATGTTTGTCCATTTCTCGAATTAGTCTTGGATTTTGTTCAAGAGTGCCATTATCAACTTCAAGCATAATTTCCTTCATATATTCATAGGTTGTATCAAACTGCTGTGCCCAACATTGTTCTTTTTTAAAACAAAATTGGCATGTCCTTTCGGTAACGCTGCTTAAGAAATAATCAACTTCTTTATCGGCGCTTGGCTTTTCATCATAAAACCCATTTTGCGTAAAGCTTTTGGAAAGTGCTTGAAAAACATTTGAGAACTGTTCTACGCGATTCGCTGTTACGTCTCGGATCTTACGCACGTACTGCTGTTGTTCAAGCATGTTTTCAGATGTCCCTGGTACTAGTTTACTCAAGTTTTTCAAAACAAAAGATGGGGTTAATAAAAATAGGACAACAGCCGTCAGTGATTCATACAAATTAGTCGTCAATCCTTGATCAGCCTGAGCATATAGGCCGATTAGCAATGAACCAACAACCAGCCCAAGAGCTGCCCCTAGCTTTTTACCGTCTTTTAAAAGTCCTCCAAGTAAGCCGGAAAAGGCGAGTAAACTCATTTCGTACAAACTAGAAACATTCGCGAAGCTTAAAATTAAACCGGTTACGACCCCTACCGTAGCTCCTATCGTGGGGCCAGATACAAAAGCAAAAACTAATACTAAGTAACGAGATAATATATGTTCAGCCGAAAGCCCGTAAATCATCCACCCTATTGTCCCCGTCATAACAGATGCCAACAAAATAATTAGAGAAATCACTTCTTCTGTTTTTAATGATTGTTTTCGCTTTCGGTATGAAATTAAAGGCACGCTTTGTAAGAAAATCATAGTTAAGATAAAGCTCAACCCTGCTTCTACTGCCACAAATGTAAAATCATACATGGTGAATTCCTTGGTAAACACATAAAAAATAGTTAGTTTTGTAAGTAACATCGCGCTAAATACAGTGAACGGCAGCTTTTTTAACGGATCCATTGTCAGTATGCCGCTAAATCGATGAATTAGTAAGAAAACAAATAGTGTAGCAAATACGGTACCTCCATTTTGAATGGAAACACTAAATGCCCCTGCCAATACGGCTAAACTTGCCAATGGTGCTTTTTCTTTCTTTATAGCCATTACAGCTGCAAAGAATGGCAAAGCAAATGGCATGATTTTCATTAAAATTAACGCTCGTCCTAATAAAAAACCTACGACTAGCAGCAACAATCCCCATTGAAATAACACCTTTTCCGTTTTCATACCCGCCTTTGTAAACACACGGGACATTTCTAATCTAGTTCGGTTAAATACCGCCTCTGTTGTTGGACTTGCAAAATCTCTTTCCGTCTTTTGCATTCTCCCACCACCCGCTAATTATACTTATTCATTATTATATCGCGACGAAAGGTGAAATTTTGTCAAACGGACTAGCAAAATACCTATAATCGTTCGACTATTTTCTAGTATTATATTGAAAACTATACAAAAAGATGTACAATCTTACATGGCAATTTAAAAAATATCAGAGATACTGTTTGCCTCAGAGAAAGCCTATGATCATCATTCTTTTTTAAAAGCAAATAATAGTCTATAAAAATAACAAAAAAGTTATTGACAATAACCCTTCTTTTTTATATTATTATAAATGTCTTTTAGAGAACGTATAATGGCGGTGTAGCTCAGCTGGCTAGAGCGTACGGTTCATACCCGTGAGGTCGGGGGTTCGATCCCCTCCGCCGCTACTCGAATAAAGGCCCGTTGGTCAAGCGGTTAAGACACCGCCCTTTCACGGCGGTAACACGGGTTCGAATCCCGTACGGGTCATCAAAAAGCATGTACAACAGTACATGCTTTTTTTCTACTCTTTTTTACATATAAAAAAAGCACCTTTTAGATAAAAGGCACTTTCCAAAAACTCGCTATCTATTTGATATAAGCAGCAAGTTAACCGCGTTTTGCACCGCGTCCACCGCGTTTTGATTCGGTATGGCGTTTTAGGGAAGATAAACGTTCTTCACTGTCTTTTAAGAAACGATTCATTTTTTGTTCGAATGTTTCTTTTGTACGGAAATCATTACCGCCACCACGATTGTTATTACGTTGTGGGCGTGAATCACGTGGACGGTCTGAGCGTGGCGCTCTTGCAGGACGCTCTGGTCTTTCTGGACGTTCTGGTTTGTCTACCGCTTTCTTAATTGAAAGACCAATTTTACCATCTTTCTCAACGTTAATTACTTTGACTTCAACTTCGTCGCCCACTTTTAAATGGTCGTTAATGTCCTTTACGTAATTATCAGCTACTTCACTGATATGAACCAAGCCTGTTGAACCTCCTGGTAACTCAACAAAAGCTCCAAAGTTCGTAATACCTGTTACCTTTCCCTGTAACTTGCTGCCTACTTCGATTGACATAAAAAAAATGCTCCTCCTTAAATGATAAAAGAAATCAATTTATTATATTATACAAAAAGCAAAAATACACTGTCAACGAACCATACGTTTAGTCTTTTTTTACATTAAAGATAATTTCTCCGTCTTCTGATAAAAAATAATCTCTGCGGGCAATCTTTTTAATATAATCATCGTCATTTAACTTGACGATTTCACCTTTTAACTGTTTTTGCTTGCTTTGTAATTTTGTCAGCTGCTGTTCTAATTTCACCTTCTCAGCTTTTTTGTTCTCAATAGCTGAGGTTTGCGTAATTAAAGCTGATACCATCAATCCACCAATGATTAAGGCCAACACTCCGAAAACAGTCAAACGCCTAATTAAACCGATACGCTTTCGATCTGTATTTTGTTTAATTTGCTCTTGTTTATGGCTATAATCAGTATTTAACTTCGCGACCTTTTTTTTTCGTACCGCACTCATTGAATTAGTCGTCCCCCTTGTTTTTTAAAGTGTTCACCCATGCAACAATTCTCATTATCATATTCTTTGCACGATTGTAAATTCCTTCTATATACCGAAAACCCATATGTAAAAATCGTTTTACAGGTTTAGGCATCATTCTCCAAAATACGAAAAGAAGCCACCTGGTCGGTACGTAAATAAGCTTTAGACAGAATACGAGCAGCTTATGAACAGCTCGGTAGATCCCTAAAGCGACTACAACTAAAATATGAATAAAGAAGCGGATAGGCTTGACCAAAAAAATATTACTAAGCGTTAGAACACCTCGATATAAACTTAATACGCTCGAGACAGTAAATGTTAATACTTTTAAATACAGTGATTGAAATAAGCTTTGATACGCGGCAAAGCCGCAAAACAAAGCAAGAAACGCATACAAACGCAGTTCTCCTTCATTCACTAAAAACAACACATAAAAAATGAGAAGAGCTTGCACCATCCAAAACAACACGTCATTCACAAATACAAACCATGGGCGTGATTTAGAGCGATTAACAAAGTAACGATAAGTATCGAGAGAAGCACCTAAACCGCTTCCCATCGATACCATCGCAAGCATTGTATAGAGCTGAATGTTTAAACTCATCGAAACAACTTACTAAAGAATCCTTTAGCCTTCTCCGATTGGTTCTCATCTAAGTAAACTATATCAAAGATTTTTCCTTTTATCGATACAATTCCTTGATCAACGTCTAAATTTTTCATTTGCAGGTTTTGCCCTCTAACTGACAAGAAACCCATCACTGTTTCAAGTAAAAATTCCTCATTGTCAAAGCTCTCTACCTGCTTCACACCCGTGATATCTAAGAGACGCCGACCCTTCATCACTAAATCATGATTTGGAGTATGGTCTTTGTTTGAATTGCTTGTTTCGTAAAATTGGCTCATATCTTCATCCCCACCTCATTCATTAAGAGCATTCGCTCTTGTTATCTGTTGTTTAAAACATATGAATGAGAAAGGTGATTTAGAACAAGCCTTCATCAGTTATACTTCAGATGAAATACGCTCTTCTTTGACAATTGAGTATAAATTAGCTGCTTCTTCTTTTTTAGCTGCTTCTTGAAGAGCCTCTATTTTAACGGTAATTTTCTTCGTGCCAAATGTGATCGCTAACTCATCTCCTACTTTCACATTTGTGCTTGCTTTTGCAACAATACCATTAATGGTAATACGGCCCTTGTCTGATACTTCTTTTGCTAATGTACGGCGCTTAATTAAACGTGATACTTTTAAAAATTTATCTAACCTCATAATTCCCTCACCTTTCTGTTTTACAAACCTGTTTTTTTGGCGTCTTCCCAAAATTCATCTAACTCTTCTAACGAAAAAGATTCAAATGGTTTTTCAGAAGCTCTCACTTTTTCTTCAATATATTGAAATCGATTTAAAAATTTTGTATTCGTTTTAGCTAATGCGGCTTCAGAGTCAATTTTATAAAACCTTGCAATATTCACTAAAGCAAATAAAATATCTCCAAATTCATCGCTCATTTTTTCTTTATCAGCATGCTGTACTTCCTCTTGGAATTCAGCAAGTTCTTCCTGTACTTTTTCCCACATAGGTTCAACTTCTGACCAATCGAAACCAACTTTTGCAGCTTGTTTTTGGTATCCATGCGCTTTCATTAAAGAAGGCATAGCCCCAGGTACAGAAGCTAACAGAGAAGAAGGTTCCTCTCCTTTTTCTTCTTTTTTGATTTCATCCCAATTTTTTAAGACCTCATCTGCATCATTCACGCTCACTTCCCCAAATACATGTGGATGGCGTCTTACCATTTTCTCTGAAACACTGCGAATGACATCATCAATTGAAAACATTCCTTCATCTTCACCGATTTGGGCATGAAGCAATACTTGCAGCAATACATCACCGAGCTCTTCAATCATATTATCGTCATCTTGACGGTCAATTGCATCTAATAACTCATATGACTCTTCTAGCAAATAGCGCTTGAGCGATTCATGCGTTTGTTTTTGATCCCAAGGACATCCGTTTGGCCCTCTGAGCGTGGCAATAATCCTTCTGAACGAGTCAAATTGATGATATAAAATTGTTTCGTCTGCTACGGGAGGCACATAAATAGTCGTTAAGTTATTGAGCGACATTTCTCTATCCAATTCATACAGCTTGACCGGCTGGATTTTTTCTTCACTGCTTCCTGCTGCTGTTACAATATAAACGAGGTAATCATCAGGAACGTGTTCCATCAGCGTTAGCTTTACCTCTGAAGCAACGAACTGATCGTACACTTGAGCAATTAGAACATGACCGGTTAACTCTATTTCGCTTCGCTTTAAATCTGTTCCGTCTAGCAGCTGAAATCCTTCGATAGGATCGATCTTTAGCGCACCAAAAATTGGGTCTAAGAAGCTTTGTCCTCCTTTAATTTCAACAGGAATGCCTCGTTCTTTTCCTTTTTGTAAAAGTAATTGAACCGTACGTTCTGCCACTAAAGGGTGCCCAGGAACGGCATACACCACTTCTTCTATTGAAGCTTTATCGATTAAATCATTTGATATATGTTCATATACCTCTTCAAATGCATCATAAGATTCGTATACGTCATCATAGGATACATACGTCAAGCCTTCACTTTCTAATTCTTTGATTACAGGATGTTCTTTTGTGCGCATATAAATATGCTTTTCCTGCTGTAGCAAGCGATAAATGCCTACAGGTAGCTGTTCTAAATCGCCTGCTCCTAAACCAATAACTGTTACTTTACCTGTCATTGCTTCACCTTCTTATTTATTTTTTAATACGTATTTAGCTAAAACACTTCCCATTGGAAGTAAACGTAATTCCTCTTCGGTAAAAATGTGTTGTTTCATAATGATAAACAAATAAAACAAACCGCCTATTAAAACACCAGCTCCTGTTTCAACCACTTGTTTGCTTGTATCTAAACCATTAGACCATACAAAGTGATGTAAACAAAATAAATAGCTTTGCAAAAGAACGACCATTGCTATGCCCGTTATAAAAATACCTCCACTCACCTTTTTCGGAACAAGAGGTACAGCTAACTTTTTATACAGACAAAATAGATTGATTGCTGCAACGATAGCGAATCCAGCTGAGGAAGCAATGGCTGCTCCTATGGTTTGAAAATCTGGTATTAGCCAAAGATTCAATATCAGTTTGACTGCCATGCCAGCGATGACGGCTATTACAGGCGCGAAAACAGCTCCCATCCCCTGCAGCACAGCTCCAGCAGTTGCTGCTACTGTTGTAAATATAACTAACAAGCTCAAAATTTGTAAAACGTCCGTTCCGTGGGAGTCACCGTATAAAAGCATATTAATGGGTTTCATCAGCGCAATCAAGCCAAAAGCTGCTCCAACTCCGACTACAAGCGATAGACGGAGAGACAGCTGAACTTTTTCAACCACAAATGACAAGTTCTTTTTCGCAATGGCTGAAGAAATAACAGGTACAAGCGAAAGCGAAAAAGCTGTACCTACTACTGTACCTAATTGAATCAACGGAAGACCGCGGTCGTAAATACCTTTTAAAATTTGTGCTGCTTCTTCAGCCATGCCGTGCGCCGTTAGACTAGAATATAAAGTAAAGGAGTCAATAAGCTGGATAAACAGCAGACCCATACCGCTAATACAAATTAATAAACCTTGAATAACCAGGACTTTTACTATTTTTTTGACGTCTGCTTTCTTTATGCGTTGAAACATTCCCTTAGAATTTGTCTTTGTTCTAAAAACAAATAAAAACAAAACAATAAGAGATGTTAGACCGCCTGTTATGGAGCCAAAAATTGCTCCCGCCCCCGTAGTATAAGGACCATATCCATGGTGCACAAAGAAAATAGATAGATACAAAATAGTCCCTACTCGCACAACTTGTTCTGCGATTTGAGACAGCGCTGTAGGAAACATATTATATAATCCTTGATAATAACCACGAATAACAGCAATAAACGGAATAAGTAAAAAGGAAAATGAAATAATTTCAATGAGAATCGTTAACTCCCGATCTCCCATCCACTCGGCGATTGTTTCTGCAAAGATATATTCGAGCGCAAATATCGTGCAGCCTACTACAAACAAAAAAGCAAATGAAACTTGAAGTATTCCCCGTATTTCCTTTCTCCGGTTTGTTGCCCCATAATCAGCTACTAACTTTGAAATAATTACAGGGAAACCATATGTACCTAGCTGTAGCGCAATTCCATATAGCGGATAAACTTGCTGATAGATATAAAACCCTATATCTCCCGCAATATGGTGATATGGAATACGATAAGTGGCACTTAAGATTTTCGTAAATAAACCTGCGAGCGTTAAAATAATGGCGCCGTTAAAAATAGAATAGAGCTTTGATTGTTTCTGCATTCCTACACCTTTCACCTGCAGCTTGTAATGATGTGAACAACTCTTTTTATTAGCCGCTAACCGCAATAGAATAGAGCTTTGTTCTTATAAAACATCCTGCACTTTCCAATAAATAAAATACCGTACCATTATATCATGTTCTCTTTATTTCTAAGGTAAGACAGCATGAAAAAAGGCAGCAGAAACTGCTACCTTTTCAGTAGATAATGTAAAATAAAGATAATTACGCTTACTGCTCCATTTGACGAGATAAGAAGCTAGCTGCTGTTTCGGCGGCTTTATGCTCTACTTCACCAAGGGACTTATCTTTTGAGAAAATGACAACAGCTCCAATCGGATCTCCATTTGCAATAATCGGACCGATTGTATAAGAAGAAATATTTTCTTCGTATCCATCGACAAATTCAAGGTTTTTCCCATCGGTTACTAAAGAAGAACTGCGGCTTTCCATAACAGATTCCACTAACGAACTAATGTTTTTATTTAAGTATTCTTTTTTAGAACTTCCTGCTACCGCAATAAATACATCGCGGTCACAAATAAGTACAGGATGACCTAAGCTATCGTATAGCGCTTCGCCATACTCTTTTGCAAAGTCTCCTAATTCACTAATTGGCGAATATTTCTTTAAAATAACTTCTCCATCGCGATCGACGAAAATCTCTAGCGGATCTCCCTCTCGGATGCGAAGCGTTCTTCTAATTTCTTTTGGAATCACAACGCGACCCAAATCATCAATACGACGAACAATACCTGTTGCTTTCATTCATTGAAGCCTCTCTTTCATATGATGATTAAAATAGTTGGTGAATATCACTGATGGCTATATGATAAAAGGTTCACCTTTGTTGAGGTTAGTATTCTTCACTCTACAACTTCTATTCACCAACCATCTCTTTTTTTGTTAAAAAGTGTGCTTTTATTAAAAAAATGTCCAAAAAACCGCCAAAACATGGGGATCTGGATATTTTTATTTGACTATACAAGAGAGGCTGAGACATAACTAAACCTATCTCGCCTAAAGACGAACAACTAGGAGACATGAGGTAAACCGCTTGAGACACCGCTGCTGATTTCTGTGCAAGACTTCGCTTTCCGCTTTTCCCGCGGGAGTCTTTGTCTTGTCCTTCAATCACCATCTAAAAGCAGCCACATACATGAAACCTGTATTCACCATATCAATAAAAAAATCCGAACGGGTTGGATTCTTTATCAAGAACCTCAATTCATCGTTCGGATTTTCCTTTAACTAAAATACTTTTGTCTTGCCTGTTTTAATTCGTAACTTGTTCTTTTTTAACAGTGGCTACTCCTTTTACTAACTGATACACAATATTGAGCCATTCTTTTTGAGCAAGTCCTTTTACATTAACCACTAATTTTACTTTCTTGCCTTCCATACCTAAGCTGACCATTCTGCCGAATTGATCACCTAGCATGAATAATTTTTGGCCGTCTACCGTTGAGCTCGCTTCTTCAGACAACAGAATAGAAATTTCTTGTTTTGACTGAAGAATAGATTCTACTAAGTTCTGCGTTGCATATACTTTTGTTTCAGCTACTTTAAACAAATACTCAACCTCAGCCGGATACTCTCCAAAACGATCAATCATTTCATCCTGCAATTCTTGAATATCTTCTAGTGCTTCAATTCCTCTAAAGCGCTTATACATCTCAATTTTCAAGCGGCCGTCTGTAATGTACTGATCAGGAATATATGCGTCTAAGTCCAGATTCATTTCCACATTAAATTTCACACTTTCTCCGTCAGACCCGCGTCTTTCCTCTATCGCTTCTTTAAGCATTTGCGAGTAGAGATCGAAACCGACAGAATCGATAAATCCATGCTGCTGAGCACCCAGTAAGTTTCCGGCACCACGTATTGAAAGATCACGCATAGCAATTTTAAAACCAGAACCTAATTCGGTGAATTCTTTAATAGCTTGCAGACGCTTTTCAGCTACTTCTGTCAGTACTTTGTCTTTGTGATACGTAAAGTACGCATATGCCACGCGGTTTGAACGACCTACACGCCCTCTTAATTGATACAGTTGTGATAATCCCATCTTATCAGCATTATTGACAATAAGCGTATTTACATTGGGAATATCTACTCCCGTTTCGATAATGGTTGTACTCACAATCACGTCATATTCGCCTTCTAAAAAGCTTAAGATAACCGCTTCGAGTTCGGTTTCATTCATTTTTCCGTGGGCATACGTTACCCTAGCATCAGGCACGAGCATCGAAATTTCTTCTGCTTTTCGTTCAATATCTTCTACGCGATTATATAAAAAGTAAACTTGGCCATCACGCGCTAACTCACGCTCAATCGCTTCACGAACTAAAACCGGATTATACTCCACTACATATGTTTGAACCGGAAAACGATTTTCAGGCGGCGTTTCAATAACAGACAAATCCCTTACGCCCAACATAGACATATGTAATGTTCGTGGAATAGGTGTTGCTGTAAGTGTAAGGACATCAACGTTTGCTTTCATTTGCTTGATTTTTTCCTTGTGCGTTACACCAAAACGCTGCTCTTCATCGATAACTAACAATCCTAAATCTTTATAAATCACGTCTTTAGATAGTAAACGATGTGTACCAATCACCACATCTACGGTCCCGTTTTTTAGCCCTTTAATTGTTTCTTGCTGCTGTTTACGACTGCGAAAGCGGCTCAATAGCCCAATGTTGATTGGATAGTCTTGAAAACGCTCACGGATGGTTTCATAGTGCTGCTGAGCTAAAATAGTGGTTGGCACTAAAATAGCCACTTGTTTTCCATCTGTCACAGCTTTAAATGCAGCACGAATGGCTACTTCTGTTTTTCCATATCCAACGTCTCCACAAAGCAAACGATCCATTGGTCTTTCATGTTCCATATCCTTTTTAATTTCTTGTACAGAACGAAGCTGATCTTCGGTTTCTTGATAAGGGAAAGCTGTTTCAAATTCTCTTTGTAAATCGCCATCGGGGGAAAATGCATAACCTTTACTTGCTTCACGCTCTGCATACAGTTTAATTAAGTCATCAGCGATATCTTGAACAGAAGACTCAACTTTTCGTTTCACTTTCTTCCAGTCATTTCCGCCAAGTTTATATACTTTTGGCTCTTTCCCTTCAGAGCCTACATATTTTTGTACTTGATCAATCTGTTCAACAGGAACGTACAGCTTGTCAGAGCCTTCATATTTGATATGGATATAATCTTTATGATTACCGTTAATCTCTAACGTTTCCATTCCTAAATAACGGCCAATACCGTGGTTCACGTGAACGACATAGTCACCTACGTTTAACTCTGAATAGCTTTTAATACGTTCTGCATTGGAAAGCTTTTGACGACGCTTTGATTTCTTTACCCGTTTTTTAAACAATTCTTCCTCGGTTAAAACAGCTAATTTTTGCATCGGCAGTTCAAAGCCCATTTGTAAATCGCCTTCAATAATTTGAACAAGACCTGGCACAAGCTGACCATTTCCATCTAAAATAGATGAATCAATATCATAATCTGCTAGTACACCTTCAAGTTTTTTCACGCGCTCTTTATCTGCTCCTAAGAGGACTACCGTATAATTAGCATTTTTCCAACGTTCAATTTCACTTTTTAATAAGTTCATTTGGCCGTAAAACTGCTGCATCTGCTTACATGAAATATTAATAATATTTTGCGGACTCGTATACGATACGTGCTTCAAAAATAACGATAAGTATAAAAACTGATGTTTTGCTCGCTGAATAAGAGATGGGAGCTTATGAGATAATTGAACGTCTCGAACAATTTGCCCCTGTCCTAATAATTCGGTTATCCATTCAGCTTCCTCTGTTTCAAGCTGATCAGACGTTTCTTGAATTCGAGTGGTTTCATCAAAGATGACAAGGCCGCCTTCTGGTAAATAATCTAGTAAACTAGCAGGCGATTCGTAGAAGAATGATAAATACTTGAACATATTTTCAAGAAGCTGACCTTGACGCAGCTGTTCGATTTCACCTTTAATATTTTCTGTTAAGGTAGCTTTTAGCGCTGCGTTTTTTACTTGTTGCAGCGTCGAAGCCAGCTGTGCTTCTAGTTCTTCAATTCCTTGGGCCACTTCATTTTGGTTCACAATGATTTCCGTAGCAGGACCGATTGAAATTTCTTTTAACTGCTCTTGAGAGCGTTGATCCTCGATTGTAAAAGTACGAATGGAATCAATCTCCGTATCAAATAGTTCAATTCGGACAGGTAGCTCTTCTGTTAACGGATAAATGTCAATGATTCCTCCGCGCACACTAAACTCACCCGGAGCTGAAACCATAGATGCCCGCTCATAGCCCAACTCAACTAACCTTTTTAAATAATGATCAACGTCGATGTCAATTCCCATTTGAAACGGCAGCTGTGTTTGCTCCCATCTTGCTTTAGGAGGCAGCAGCTTTCGAATTCCTGCAAGCGGTGTTACAACTACTCCACCTGTATGTTGACTCCAATAATTGAGTACTTCAATTCGCTGAGCCTTTAATTCTGGACTTGCAATCCCCACTTCTGTAGCAACTAAATCGTTAACAGGGTATAAGAAAACGTCTTTTTCCGGTAAAAGATGCAAAAGGTCTTCATACACTTTTTGAGCTTGATATAAATTATGAGTCACTACTAATAAAGGGTATTTTTTATCCTCATTTAAGAGTGCCATTAATACAGATCGAGCTGAACCGGAAATTCCCGTTACTAACTGTTCTTTCAAACCTTCTTCTAAGCTGCTGACAACAGCTCCAATTTCTTTATTTTCTTCAAATTGCTGTCTAATCCCTCGCAAAGGAATTCCCTCCTCCCATGATATGTCTAAACTAAACAGAAAAACGCTTTGGTTTGAGACCAAAGCTTTTTATTGTATAAATGTTTCGTACTGATGATAGTCTGGATTTCGTTCTAGCGCTTCTTGACAGTCTTCACAAATAATTTTAACCACGATATCTCCACTATTATGGTAGTGAATAAAGTCTTTTCGTTCATCTGCGGTTAGGTGATTAAAACCGAGTGCTTCTGTATTGTGAGCTGTCTTTTCTATCATACCGACTTTTGCGCCACAATGTCTACAGAAATAATGAATAGACATACAAATCCTCCCAAATCTTTTAGTGTTAGTATGGACGATTGAGAGAAATTTTATTCTACTTAATTATAGCGATTCATTACTTCTAAGAACGGTTTACCTAAAAAATCTTCACTCGCGTGTATAGACGTTTTCATCGCTTCTTCCATATGAACCATTTCATCTTCTGTAAAGCGCCCTAGTACGTAATCAACTACTTTCATACCGTTTTTCGGACGATCGATTCCAATACGAATTCGGTTAAACTCTTGGGTTTTTAAATGCTGAATAATTGATTTTATTCCGTTATGGCCGCCCGGACTTCCTTTTGTACGCAATCTTACTTTTCCGCACGGTAAATCTAAGTCATCGTAAATAACAAGCAAGTCTTCGACGTCTATATCAAAATAGTCCATTAACGGGCGAATACTTTCTCCTGATAAATTCATATATGTTAGAGGCTTTAATAATATGACTTTTTCTCCTTTTATTATACCTGTTCCATATATTCCGCTAAACTTTGTTTTATCTAGTGAAATCATAAACTGTTCAGCAATTTTATCAATTGCCATAAATCCTATGTTATGACGGGTACGGTCATATTCTTTTCCAGGATTCCCTAAACCAACGATTAATTTCAAAATAGATACTCCTTTCCACTCTATGTAAGTTGTACATAATAGGTAAATGTCTTTAATGTTTTACATTACTATATAGTATCACTTTTATTATAATCAATTCACATAAAAAGACGTAACCTTTTGGTTACGTCTTTTTATATTATTCTTCGTTATTTTTTTCTTTTGTTGCTTCAACATCGCCTTCAGCATCCTGAACTTCGCCGCTGTCCGGCTCTTCTTCCTGTTGAGGAGGTAGCACAGAAGCAACTGTATCTTCTGCATTATGCGTAATTTCCAGCTTTTTACCTACCTTAATATCCGCTACTGTGATTGTATCATTAATTCCTAACTCTGATACATCTACATCAATAGACGATGGGATATCCTGCGGCAAGCCTTTTAATGAAATTTCATATAAAGACTGCTGTAATACGCCGCCTTCTTTTGTTCCTTTTGCTTCTCCTACTAGAGATAAAGAAACTTCAGTATCAATTTCTTTCTTCATGTCGATCACTTGGAAATCGGCGTGGACAATTTCGTTTTTTAATGGATCAGTTTGAATATCATGTAACATTACGGAATATTTTTGCTTATCCACTTGTAACGTTAACACTCCATTGCGTCCTGCTTCACGAATAGTCTTAATAAAATCAGCACTGTTTAAGTAAATAGGTGTGGATTCTGTTTTATTTCCGTAAACAACCGCTGGGAAGTTTCCTTCGTCGCGAATCTTTCTATTTGTAGAATTTTTGAAATCCGTTCTTTTATTTGCTTGAATTGAAATACTCATTTTATTCACCTTCCAGTATGTTTTCTACTTAAAATGTACCCTTTTTAGAAGGTTGCTAAACATGAAACCCAGTTTGAACAGTAATATATCTTTGTGCATTCCATCCAAAGCGCTTTAAAATCAAGGGTTGGCACATTTAAATTTTTTTCAAAAAAACCTCTTTCCAAATGGAAAGAGGTTCTGTTTATCAATCAAATAATGTACTAACTGATTGCTCTTCGTGAACACGAATAATCGCTTCACCGATTAACGGAGCTACTGAAAGTTCTGTTACTTTATCAATTTTCTTATCTTCTGTTAAAGCAATAGAGTTTGTTACAGCTAACTCTTTGATTGTAGAGTTTTGAATACGCTCAATCGCAGGGCCTGAAAGTACTGGGTGTGTACAACAAGCATATACTTCTTTTGCACCTGCTTCAATTAATGCACTTGCACCAATTGTAATTGTACCAGCTGTATCAATCATGTCATCAATCAAGATTGCTGTTTTTCCTTCCACTTGTCCAACAATGTTCATAACTTCTGCTACGTTTGGACGTGGGCGACGTTTGTCAATGATAGCGATCGGCGCTTTTAGACGTTCCGCTAAACGGCGAGCACGCGTTACGCCACCGTGGTCCGGAGATACAACAACAACGTCATCAAGGTTTTTACTCTTGAAGTATTCACCTAAAATTGGAACACCTACTAAATGGTCAATTGGAATATCGAAGAAACCTTGAATTTGAGGAGCATGTAAATCTAATGTGATAATACGAGTAGCTCCCGCTTTTTCAATGATATTTGCTGCTAATTTGGCAGTGATTGGTTCACGTGCACGAGCTTTACGATCCTGACGAGCATAGCCATAGTAAGGCATAACGATGTTAATTGTTTTAGCTGATGCACGTTTTAATGCATCAATCATAATTAATAATTCCATTAAGTGTTCGTTAACTGGAGCACTTGTTGATTGAATGATAAATACATCACAACCACGGATACTTTCTTCAATGTTAATTTGAATTTCACCGTCACTGAAACGATCAACCGAACATTTACCTAATTCCACACCAATTACTTTTGCGATCTCTTCAGCTAAAGCCTTGTTTGAATTTAGCGTAAATAACTTTAAATTTTCATCAGCATATACATTTGACATTTTATTGTGAAACCTCCGTCAGGATTTTTTATTAATATCAAGCTTTTCAGCATAGTTTTCTTTATTTACTTGTTTCGCACGAGCAATTGATAATGCTTTTCCTGGCACATCATCCGTTACGGTTGAACCAGCTGCAACATAGGCGCCTTCACCAATTGTTACAGGTGCAATTAAGTTTGAGTTACATCCTACGAATGCCCCATCTTCAATCTTTGTTAAAAATTTATTTTTCCCATCGTAGTTAACTGTAATAGATCCGCACCCTAAGTTTACATCTTTTCCGACCTCTGCGTCTCCAATATAACTTAAATGAGAAGCTTTGCTACCTTTGCCAAAAGATGCTTTTTTAATTTCTACAAAGTTTCCTACGCGCACTTCATCTCCAATTAATGATTGAGGACGAATATGTGCAAATGGGCCAATTGTGACTTCGTGACCAATTTCACTATCGTGAGCAACAGAATGGCGAATAGAAGTATTATTACCTATTTTGCAGTCTTTAATTTCACTGTTAGGTCCTACTTCACAATTCTCTCCAATTACAACTGTTCCTTGAATAACCGTACCAGGATAAATAACCGTATCTCTGCCAATGACAGCATCTGCTGAAATGTACGTGTTAGAAGGATCCACAATCGTCACTCCATTTAACATATGCTGCTTGTTGATGCGCTTTTTCATTGTTTCTTCTGCTTGAGACAGAGCAAATCGATCATTAACGCCCAATGTTTCAGCAAAATCGGATGTTTGATATGCAGAAATAATTTGACCTTCATTTTTTAGAATTTCGATAACATCAGGTAAATAATACTCTCCCTGTACATTATCATTTGAAACTTTTGAAAGTGTCTCAAATAATTTCTCATTATCAAAACAATACGTACCAGTATTAATTTCCTGTACAAGACGCTCTTGTTCTGTGGCATCTTTATGCTCCACAATCTTTTCAACAGACCCTTGTTCATTTCGAATGATGCGTCCATATCCTGTTGGATCTTCTGCATGAGCTGTTAAAATAGTTGCCATTGCATTTGTTGCTTCATGATGCTTTAATAAAGATTCAATTGTTTCAGCTGTAATAAGCGGAGTATCTCCACATACAACAATTGTCGTACCTTTTTCATGTGCAAGTAAAGATTCTGCTTGCATTACTGCATGAGCTGTTCCTAACTGCTCTTCTTGTAAAGCAAATAAGCTTTTATCTCCAACATGTGATTTCACTTTTTCGGCACCGTGACCTACAACTGTAATTAAACTTGTTAAATCCAAACGTGATAACTGATCAATTACGTGTTGCACCATCGGTTTGCCACACACAGGGTGTAACACTTTATATAAAGATGACTTCATACGTGTACCCTGACCAGCTGCCAATATGACTGCATATCTTTTTGACATAACAGGCCTCCAATTTTACCTTTTTATCCATTAAGAATATTATATCAAAAATGACAGCATTTCAAGGAATCATTTATAAGTCATGAATTTTATTTTTTGGTAATGCTAAAGTTTTACAAAGGTGTGAAATTATATAAGTGGTAATCAAAAAGAAAAGAGTCTACTTTTCAGTAGACTCTTAATGTATCATATGTTTACGAAGCACCCGCTTCTTCGAATTCAACTTCTACCTCACCTAAACGATGATATTCTGCTAAAACAGCATCTTGAATCTTTCCGCGAGTATTTGAATTGATTGGATGTGCAATATCACGGAACTCACCATCCGGTGTACGTTTACTTGGCATGGCTACAAATAAGCCATTATTACCATCAATCACACGAATATCATGAACAACAAATTCACCATCTAATGTGATTGAAGCAATCGCTCTCATACGTCCTTCAGTGTTCACGCGGCGTAATCTTACGTCAGTTACTTCCATCTTGTTCACCACCTTTTTCTATGCGAAGCTTTACATACTTAATTCCACAGAATTTTGTGTTTTCCTGCTATTCAGAAAAAATTTTTAGAAAATTTTCGCAAAAAAAGTGAACAATTGGAAGTTACTTGCTTTTTGTTAGAAATTTGTTAATTTAATTACCCTTTAACAAGCGCAATAACTTCAATTTCAACAAGTACATCTTTAGGTAGTCTCGCAACTTCTACACATGAACGTGCCGGCTTATGGTCCCCGAAGTAGTCGCCATAGACTTCATTTAACGCTGCGAAGTCGTTCATATCTTTAATGAACACGGTTGCCTTTACAACTGTATTTAGAGAAGCTCCAGCTTCTTCAAGAACTGCTTTTAGATTTTCAAATACTTGAGTAGCTTGTACTTGAACATCTCCTTCGACCAACGTACCATCTGGACGAAGTGGAATTTGACCTGAACTGTAAAACAAGTTATTCACAACAATTCCCTGTGAATATGGACCAATAGCTTGCGGTGCATTTTTTGTTTGAACCTGTAACATATGTTCCTCTCCCTTACTTGATCAAATATATTTTAAGTAATTGCCTTCTTGTACTCGAATTTGTTTATCTTTGATATTTACATCTGTTAATTGTACAAGGGACACATACTCATCCACTAAACGTTCTTCAATATCTTCTGATTCTACTAAAACTCCAATACCAGCAACAGTTGCATCGAACTCTTCAAGCAAGCTAACCATTCCATTTACAGTACCGCCAGCTTTCATGAAATCATCAATGATGAGTACATTTGACCCCACCGCTAAACTTCTTTTAGCTAACAGCATCGTTTGAATGCGCTTAGATGAACCCGACACGTAGTTAATACTAACGGTCGATCCTTCAGTTACTTTACTGTCTCTGCGCACAATAACAACCGGCACGTCTAAATACTGAGCAACCGCATACGCAATAGGAATACCTTTTGTTGCTACAGTCATCACCACATCGATTTTGCGGTTAGCAAAAAGCGATGCATACAAGCGACCGATTTTATTCACAACGCGGGGGTTCCCTAAAATATCAGTTAAATATAAATATCCACCTGGCAGTAAACGCTCAGGTTTTTCAATCAACCCACATAATTCTTGAACAAGCTGACCGGCTTCTTCATTCGTCATCTTTGGAATGAATTTAACTCCGCCGGCAGCCCCTGGTAGCGTAACCAAAGTTCCGATACCCTGCTGTTCAAAAGTTTGTTTAATAATCGCCATATCTTCGCTAATAGATGATTTTGCGGAATCATATTTATCTGCAAAATACGTAAGAGGGATAAGGCGCTGAGGGTTTTGAATGAAATAGTTGGTCATATCAATTAATCGTCCACTACGTCGAAACTTCATAACATCCTCCTGAAAATCCGAATATTGTAATGTAAATATAACATTAACATACGGATTTATTCAAGCGTTATTCGTTCACCTAATAGCCTAACTGCATAAACTTTATCACAAAAGCCACGTAATCCATTATAAATGCGATGCATACGTGAATCATGCTGTACAAGTCCAAATACAGTTGGCCCACTGCCGCTCATGAGCACAGCATCGGCGCCAAAACGCTTTATTTGTTCTTTAATGAGAGCTACTTCCGGATGCATTTTCAGTGTTACTGCTTCCAATACATTTCCTACAAGGCTACACATTTGATCATAATTTCCTGATTGTATGGCGTGAACCATCTCATCTACTTTAGGATGATCCATCTCTTCAATTTTTAAGTTTCGATATACATCTGCTGTAGAAACACCTATTTCAGGCTTAGCCAAAATCACCCAGCAGCTTGGAGGTGCCTCAATATGCTCTACAATCTCTCCGCGCCCTGTAGCAAGAGCTGTCCCTCCGTACACGCAAAAAGATACGTCAGAGCCAATCTCAGCCCCTATTTGTGCAAGTGTGTCTAATGACAACCCTAATTCCCATAACGTATTTAAACCGCGTAATGTAGCAGCCGCGTCACTGCTGCCTCCAGCTAATCCAGCAGCTACTGGAATATGTTTATCAATTAATATATTTACACCTTTTGAAATGTTATAACGTCGCTTCAAAATCTGCGCTGCCTGATAAGCGAGATTTCGCTGGTCATCTGGAACAAAGCGATTATGAGAATAGATAACAATTCGTCCATCTTCACGGTCAGAAAGTTCAATTCTGTCCGCTAAATCAATTGTTGTCATAATCATCTTAACTTCATGGTAACCATCTGGACGTTTATGTAACACATCAAGTGACAAATTTATTTTAGCCGGTGCTTTCACCATTAATTTCAACTTACTTCACCTACTTCATCTTATCGAGTTTAACGCTATTTTATCATAAAATGAACAAGATATAGCTGTTCATTTAAACATCTTTGTTTAATCCTCTGTTTTATCTTTCATTTTGGGACAAAAAAACCGAAGCGGTTATACACTTCGGTTTTCCTCATTTCACTTTAAATAGTCGTATAAGCATTGATTTTCACTATGCTATTGCTTTAGCTGCTGCTGTGCAAGCTCTACAGCTCGCTTCACCATATTGCCTGCGTCTTTTGCCCGAATAGCGCCCCAGCCTTCTGCTTGTACAGTATCGTAAAAACCAAGTTCTTTAGCCAGTTCTTCTTTCAGCTTCGATGACATAATCCCTCTACGCCTTGACATTGCACATGGCTCCTTTACGTATAAAATGAAATTTCAACCTGAATCTCCTCGCTCTTTTACATAAGAAACGCGAGGACGATATGTATAGTATGTATAAAAAATAATGCATATATAATTTGAAAAAAAGACCAATAAAAAAGCAGTAAACCAATGTCCACTGCTCATCACCACTTGCTATATTGCCTATGTCATTCTTAGAAAAATTTTAGTTGCACTGTTTCCGTTAACACATCTGCGTAACTATACGAAACCCGCTCCAAAGAGTTTTCCTCTTGATCTAATTCAACGATAAAAACAGATGGGTACGTTTCTGTTAATACACCTGAACGTTCTACTGTTTTTCTACGACCACCGTTTGCTTTTAAAGTTAATCGTTGGCCTAGGTGCAAATCCAGCGCTTGCTTAATATCAGACAAAGTTTTCGCCATATTGGTCCACCTCACTATGTATAGTATAACACATGTTAGAAAAATAGTCAAAAACATAAAATTATAACAATCTATCTCTAATTGTGTCAATAAATAATTTTCAACATGAATCTACATTTCGCTGTTAGTATGCTCGTTTTTCAACGAAATATGTATATCTTTAGCAAATATTGAAAATGATTTTGTGTAATTAAGCGTATACTTTGGCTTCATACGAAAAAACAACTGGTTGCACATCATGCGTGTACATGCTGTAACCAGTTGTTTTTATTTCTACTCATCGCTTTCATAAGGCATGCCCGTGCGAAGCAGCCCTTTTGTTTCTACTCCTCCTAAACCTTTAGCACCCGTTAATGTATTACGTAAGACGTCCCATACATTAATACGATCCGTGAAAGGAGTAAAACTTAGTTTTGCTACTACATACACAGGGTCAAGAGCATGAATATTTACACGTGAGGGTGAACTAGCAAAGTTTGCTCCAGCTTGAATCAATAATTCAAAATGCGATTGACAGGCACCTGCAAAAATCACCAGCTGATCTAAATTACCAACTCTTTTTCTTGCTTCTTGGACTGTTTGAATATAGTGCTTGGAATGTCTATAAGCAAGGAGATCATCTTTATTTCCTTTTCCTTTGGAATAGGCATCATGACCTGTCAGCACTAGAATATCGGGTCTTACATCCTCAATTAGCTTTCCAACCTTCTCAGGCATTTCTGACTCAACGCAATGAACACCATAAACAGGAACACCAATTTTTTCGTAAACCAACAAACATTTACGTAAATAATTAGGGTCTCCGTCTACGTGCAGGACCTTTCCTGGAATTTGAAATAAGCGATGTGAATGGCTGTATCCATTTGTCATGCTATATTCAGTTTTCTCTCGAACGAGCCGATAATCCTGTTGAATAAGCTCCAAGGATCTTTCTAAAAGTTCTTCTTCTTGTTTTTTTCTTTGATCCTGTTCTTTAGCATCCACAACCTCTAGATCTGTACAAGGAGCGTCCGCAATCAACCGAACGTCTTCTCCTATTAAAGTCGCATATTTCCCCGTTTCGCTGTCATTAATAGCTATAACACGAAAAAGCAAATCTCTTTGATAAGAAGGTCGTGTAACTATATCACCAATTTTGATGTTCATATGCTTCACTCCGTCTTTGCTACTTCAAAAATAAATTCTCTTCATAGCCTATGACTTCATGATAAAAATGTGATAATTTAGCGAAATGATTTTAAAAGTTGATCACTTAGCTTTCCAAATTCTTGAATAGATAACGTTTCGCCTCTTCGTTTCGGATCAATTTCAGCAGTTGAAAGTGCTTGCTCAATGTCCGCTTTTTTCTGCTTTCCATTTGGCAAGTTGTTCACTAGATTGTTTAAAATTGTTTTTCGACGCTGTCCGAAACTTGCCCGTACAACTTGGAAGAAGAATGCTTCATCTCGGACTTCTACCGCTGGCTTCGGTCTTCTTAACAATCGAATAACAGCTGAGTCCACATTAGGCTGCGGATTAAACACTGTTTTAGGCACAATCATAACCGTCTCAGCCTCTGTATAGTATTGAATAGCAATAGAAAGTGAACCGTACTCTTTTGTTCCCGGTTTAGCTGCTATACGTTCAGCAACTTCTTTTTGAAGCATAACGACGATTCCACGTACCGGAATTTGCTCTTCTAATAATTTCATCAAAATGGGTGTCGTCACGTAATACGGTAAATTCGCAACGACCATTAAATCTTCTATGTTTTCGAATTCTTGTTCGAGCGTCCCTTTTAAATCCGCTTTTAACACATCTTGATGAATAACTTTTGCATTTGAGTAAGGAGAAAGAGTATCAGCTAAAATCGGAAGCAAACGCTGATCGATTTCAAATGCCAGCACTTTTTTTGCGCGCTTTGCTAGCTGTTCAGTTAAGGCCCCGATACCAGGTCCAATCTCAATAGCTCCCGTTTCTTCTGTTATTTCCGCATGATCAACAATACGATGTAAAATGTTCGTATCAATTAAAAAATTTTGTCCCAAACTCTTTTTAAATGTAAAACCGTATTTCTTTAAAATTTCCTTGGTTCGATTAGGCGTTGCAATATCTTTTAACACGATCCCTTTTCCTCCTTATTTATCTGCTCAACAGCTCTGATAAAGTCCTCTTTTGAAATTTGGAACATCTGTAATCGTTTATGGAGCTGCTTTCCGTTGGCATAACCAATTTTTAATAACTTGCCTATTCTTTCACGTCGAGACTTGGCTTTACTATCTCCTATCAAACGAGCTACGATTAAATCCTCTTGAGAAATCTCCATAGCTGCCCCCATCCACTCTTGCTTCACATCTTTTAGTGCTTTTTGAATAGATGCAATAGAAGCATGTTCAACTCCAATACCTTTGCCATTTTTAGGGCGAGCCTCTTCTTTATCTAAGAATGCATGTTTACATCCGGGAACACGTTCTGAAACAATATTTCGAATTCGCTGTCCTGGATAATCTGGATCTGTAAAAATAATCACGCCTCGTGTTTTTTGAGCTAATTTTACTTTCTCAATGGTTTCTTCATTTACAGCTGATCCATTTGTCTCAATGGTATCCGCATCCACTGCACGTTTAATTGCTACAGTGTCATCTCGGCCTTCTACTACAATAATTTCTTTAATCTTCATTGCTTCCTCCAAAACATTCAGTTTTGTTCATTTGCTTTTCAGTAAAAATGAAATGCTAGTTGCGCACATCATTTTTCTTCTATGAAATCAACGTTTTATCTTATTATCAACTAAATTAAAAAACATCTACCTGTTATTTTAACTGAAAAAGGCAGAGGATAACATTCTCCTCTGCGCCTATCTTTACTTTAACACGAAAATGATTGTTATATGAGAAAAAGTTTTAATCATTAATGCCAAATAGCTTTTTAGCGTTAGCTGTTGTAATATCAGCTAATTCTTCATACGTTATACCTTTTAACTCTGCAATTTGCTCTGCTACGTATGAAACATAACCAGGTTCATTGCGCTTGCCGCGGAATGGATGAGGAGTCAGATAAGGACAGTCTGTTTCAATTAATAGTTTATCTAAAGGAAGCTCTGTAGCAACTTCTTTTGGTTTTTTCGCATTTTTGAAAGTAACAGGTCCGCCAAAAGAAATATACATATTCATATCCATACACTGCTTCGCTACTTCAATACTGCCCGTGAAGCAATGCATAATCCCGCCTACTTCTTCTACGTGCTCTTCTTTTAAAATGGTTACCACGTCTTCTGTTGCATCACGATTATGAATAATGATAGGTAAATTCACTTTGCGAGCTAAGCGAATTTGACGGCGAAATACGTCCTTTTGAACCTCTTTAGGTGATTTATCCCAATGGTAGTCTAATCCCATTTCCCCTAAAGCAACAACTTTCGGATGCTGAGCTAACTTTTCAATCCAAGCTAAGTGCTCATCCGTCATATCAACTGCATCTACTGGATGCCACCCTACACTAGCATAGATAAAGTCATACGTTTCAGCTATTTGAATAGCCTTTTTAATGGTAGGTTCATCGAATCCAACAACTACCATGTTTTGAACACCTTTTTCTAACGCACGATTAATTACTTCTTGCAAATCATCTTCATACTGTTCTGCGTTTAAATGAACATGTGTATCAAATAACATCTAATCGATCCTTTCCATGAATAAAAGGGGGTCCTCGCATGTTACACGTGAAACACCCCTTTTACCTATAGTTATTTTATCTTCGTGCCATTTGCTAAGTTTTGATCTACGCTTGCTAGTGAAAGACCATTCTCATCTTCACCCGCTAAAATCATTCCTTGTGATAGTTCACCGCGCAGTTTCACAGGTTTTAAATTGGTTACACAAATTACTTTTCGACCTACTAATTCTTCAGGCTTATAAAACTTGGCAATACCTGATACAACCTGGCGTTTTTCATAGCCAAGATCAAGCTGAAGCTTCAATAGTTTATCTGCTTTTTTAACTGGTTCTACTTGCGTAACTTGCGCTACACGAAGCTCTACTTTCATGAAATCATCAATTGTAATCTCTTCAGAAGGCTCTTCCTTCACAACAGGTTTTTCTTCCTTTGGAGCACTTCCTTGCATCTGCTCTTTAATAAACGCTACCTCTTCTTCTCGATCTAGACGAGGGAACATTGGCTCACCTTTTTCTACTTTTGTGCCTTCTTTAAGCATATTAAAACGCGTCGTGCTTTCCCACGTTTTTAATACATCTTCTTTTACACCAATCTGAGCAAAAATTTTCTCAGGTGTACGTGTTAAGAATGGCTGCAGCAATACCGCAATGTGACGAATTGATTCAGCTAGATGTGTCATAACAGAAGCAAGTTCTGCACGCTTATTCTCATCTTTTGCTAACGCCCAAGGCTGCGTTTCATCAATGTATTTATTCGTACGGCTTACATATTGCCAGATAGAAGCAAGAGCCACTGAAAACTCCATATCTTCCATCGCTTCTTCATATTTGTTCACTGTATCTTTTTGAGCTTGGACGATAAGTGCATCAAACTCTGTTACATTGCCTTCATAAGTCGGAATAACACCATCAAAATACTTATTAATCATCGCCACTGTACGATTAACTAGGTTGCCAAGGTCATTTGCTAAGTCAAAATTAATACGTTCAACAAACGCTTCTGGTGTGAATACACCGTCTGAACCGAATGGAACTTCACGAAGTAAGTAGTAACGAAGGGCATCTAATCCATAGCGGTCAATCAATGTCACTGGGTCTACTACATTCCCTTTTGACTTCGACATTTTTCCATCTTTCATTAATAACCAGCCGTGAGCAAATACTTTCTTAGGAAGTGGCAAATCAAGGGCCATCAACATGATTGGCCAATAAATGGTATGAAAACGTACGATTTCTTTTCCTACTAAATGTACGTTAGCCGGCCAATACTTTCGATAGTTTTCATCGTTCTCTGTACCATACCCAAGAGAGGTGATATAGTTAGAAAGCGCATCAATCCATACGTAAATAACGTGTTTTGGGTTACCTGGAACTTTTACCCCCCAATCAAACGTCGTACGAGAAACAGCTAAGTCTTCAAGGCCAGGCTTAATAAAATTATTGATCATTTCGTTCTTACGGGACTCTGGTTGAATAAATGAAGGGTTTTCTTCATAAAAAGCTAGTAAACGATCTACGTATTTCCCCATTTTAAAGAAATAGGACTCTTCTCGAACGAGCTCTACAGGGTGTCCGCTATCCGGGCTTTTTCCGCCTACAACTTTTCCATTTTCAACGATTGGATCTACTAGTTGATGCTCTGTATAATACGTCTCATCGGGAACTGAATACCAACCTTCATACTCATCAAGATAAATATCACCTTGTTCTAAAAGGCGCGCGAAAATCTTTTCCACGATTTCTTTATGTCTTGGTTCTGTTGTACGGATAAAATCATCATACGAAATATCCATCTTATCCCACAGCTCTTTGATTCCAGATACAATATCATCTACGTATTGCTGAGGTGTCACGTTTTTCTCTTCTGCTTTTCGCTGGATTTTTTGACCATGTTCATCTGTACCTGTTAAATAACGTACGTCAAACCCTCTCAAACGTTTATAACGAGCCATTGCATCTCCCGCTACCGTCGTGTATGCATGTCCTATATGTAATTTACCACTCGGATAATAAATCGGCGTAGTAATATAAAATGTATTATTTCCATCTGCCATGTTCATAACCTCCAACATTCCATTTCAACATTTTGGTTTATATGTATGTAATCATATAAACCCTGTCTTCTTATTCTACTATCTATCATACTATTTTACATGATAATTTCAAAACATTCTCTTCCTATATACATGGGAATATGACGGATTCACTTCATTTTTAAATAATCGTTATTTTCCCAAAAAATAATCCTGTTAATTGTATCAGCTTCGCCCTATTTTTATATAAAATATACTCTCATTCAAAAAGTCATTTTGATGAAAACGACAAGTAGGTCTAATTTTGTCGTTTTATGTCGAATTATATTTACCCTATCTTCAAAATAGTTAATATCAAGCTATTTAAGCGATTAATCTTTTTTCCAATGAAACCCCTTGTCATTCCTTGACTGACGGTCACAATTAGCTTGTAAACAAGTGGAGAAAAAATTTTTTTACCGGCTACATTTTTTTACATATAAAATGATTGACTAGTTTTGGAAACGCTGGTATTATGAAAGTACGTTGAAATTGTCGAATAATGACGAAAGTAATAACATAGAAAAATGATTACTGAGAGGAGAACGATTAACATGAAATCTACAGGTATTGTTCGTAAAGTTGATGAATTAGGACGCGTAGTAATTCCAATTGAATTACGTCGTACATTAGGAATTGCAGAGAAAGATGCTCTAGAAATCTATGTAGATGAAGAGCGCATCATCTTAAAAAAATACAAACCAAACATGACTTGCCAAGTAACAGGTGAAGTATCTGATGATAACATTCAGCTTGCTAGCGGCAAATTAATTCTAAGCCGTGAAGGTGCAGAACAAATCATGAAAGAACTTCAAGATTCTTTACAAGCTTCTAAATAAAACGAAAAGCTGTCTATGATAGACAGCTTTTTTTAATGTACGTGATATTCACTGTAAATGTCTCGCTTTGACACATCTCGGTCTTTTGCCACTTGCTTAATAGCTTCTTTGTTTGAAAGTCCTTCTTCTACATAGTGATCAACATGCTCGATAATGGTGAGCTGTTCCCACCATAGATTACTTTCATCTGGCGCTTCTTCATTTGTCCCTTCAAGAATTAAGCAGAATTCGCCTCTAATATCTGTGGCATTTGTCCATTCAATTGCTTCTAATACACTTCCTCTTAAAAATTCTTCATAGCGTTTTGTTAACTCTCTACATAACACAATAGATCGGTTCCCTAAAATTTCTTCTATACTCTTTAGCGTTTCTTTTAATCGATGAGGAGCTTCATAAAATATCATGCTTTCCTTAATATATTGAAGCTCTTGAAGCTGTTCTTTACGCTGCTTTTTATTTCTGTTTAAAAATCCATAAAAGTAAAACTGCCCCGTAGGTAGTCCCGAAGCAATTAAAGCTGTTAATGCTGCGTTAGGCCCCGGCAGCGGAACAACCGTATATCCTTCTTTAACGGCAGCTACCACTAACTCATAACCAGGATCTGAAATACAAGGCATGCCCGCGTCGCTTACTAAAGCAATATTTTTTTCACTGTCTAAGTCGCTTAACAGCTGTTCACTTTTTGTATGTTTATTATGTTCATGATAACTTGTAATAGGCGTATCGATCTCAAAGTGGTTACATAGTTTTTTCGTTTGTCTCGTATCTTCTGCGGCAATATAATCAACTTCTTTTAAAATTCGAATCGCACGAAATGTCATATCCTCTAAGTTTCCAATAGGAGTGGGAACTAAATATAAAACGCCTCGTTCATTCGATACATCATAACTTTTTTGTGATTTCATTCTGCTTTTCTTGCTCCCTTCGAATGTAAGCCTGTTTTTGCACTCTGCTTAACTGTTTGAACCAATACTCTTTTTGCATAGCTTCTGTTTTAGAAGTAAACACCTCATGCCAAATTAATGAAACAGGCCTTCTTGCTCTCGTATATTTTGCCCCTTTTCCTTCATTATGGACAGAAATACGTTTTTGCAAATTATTCGTGTAACCAGCGTAATACGTACAGTCCTTGCATTCAACTACATAAAAATAATGATTATTTTGTTCCATATAAAATCCTTTTTAATTCGTCCGTGTATTCATCATTATCTTGGTAGACCACCAGGGGAGGAAGAATCTTTAAATCTGGACTTCCATCCTTCGTACCTTCAATTAAAAGTGTATTTGCTTCTTTCCCATCTTTAGGATAGACAAACTGAAGTCTCTTTGGCTCTAAACGGTACTGCCTCATTAACGTAACGATATCTAATAGTCTTCCTGGACGGTGAACTAATGCCACTTTTCCGCCTTGCTTCACTAGTTGGCTACTGGCTCTAATCACATCTTCCAACGAACAATAAATTTCGTGGCGAGCGATTGCAAAATGTTCGTTTTCATTTATCTCTTCTTTATTGGATGTGGTGAAATAAGGAGGATTACATGTTACAACATCATATTGTCCATAACCCAGTTCTTGAGGCGCATTTTTTAAATCACCATGTATCATTTTAATCTGCCCATCGAGCTGATTATACGCAATACTTCTTTGCGCCATACTGTGTAGCCGCTCTTGAATTTCTACACCAATGATTTTTCCCTTCGTTCGTTTAGATAAAAACAGGGGGATTACACCGTTTCCTGAACATAAATCAACCAAGTTACCTTTACGAATTGGGACATAAGCAAAGTGAGATAAAAGCACAGCATCCAATGAAAAGGAAAAGACAGACGGACTTTGAATAATGCGCATCTCCTCATCCGCTAATAGATAATCTAAACGTTCATCTCCATATAACTCAACCATAGTCGTTCTTCTCCTTGTACATCTATTATTTATATCTTTTACTCATAAAAAGAACCTCTCCAAAAGGGAGAGGTGTTGTTACTTTTTATTTAAAAATGACAAGCAAAACAAACAGTCTCCATCTTTACGCACACTTCCATAATGAATGTTACAAATATGAAAACCCTCTTGGTAAAGGCGAGCCAAATTGTCATATCCTTCTCCGATATCAATTTGTTTTTGCTCTTTTGTTTGAGCGCTTGCTTTTGAATGTCTATTTTTCAGCTTCGTTTCGAAGTTTGTCTGGTCAAGGCGACGGCGCAAATGATCATTTTCTATTTGCAGGTGATGATTTTCTTCAATTAGCTCAGCAAGATGCTCTTTCAACTCACCTAACTGCTTATATAAATGACCAATTTGTTCCTCCATGTTTGTCACCGAATCAAAAATCTCTTTTTTATCCACCTTTGCCCACCTCGTTAATCTGTGGCTTGAAACGAAACAGCACCTTCATTATTGATCTCATCCAGAGTATACTCTAAAATTTGTTCGTGATCTGACAGTTCCACTTGAATAATTCTTTCCAAAATATTCAAACCCACTACACGTCCTGAACCATCTGAAGTTTTAATTGTTGAGCCTATATCAGGAAGCTGTTCTTTTGCCGTTTCGTACTCATCATTTTCATATTTTAAACAACACATCAAACGTCCGCATAAACCAGAAATTTTCGTTGGATTAAGCGATAGGTTTTGATCTTTGGCCATCTTAATAGAAACCGGCTCAAAATCACCTAAAAACGTTGAGCAACATAGCATACGTCCACAAGGACCTATCCCGCCCAACAGCTTTGCCTCGTCTCGTACACCGATTTGACGAAGCTCAATTCGCGTACGGAAAATAGCAGCTAAATCTTTAACTAACTCCCTAAAATCAATACGGCCGTCTGCTGTAAAATAAAAAATGACTTTATTACGATCAAACGTATATTCTACATCTACTAACTTCATATCTAAATCGTGTGATTGAATTTTTTGCACGCATACATCATACGCTTCTCTAGCAGCTTGTTTATTTTCATCCACAATCAGCCTGTCTTTTTGTTCGGCAATGCGGATTACTTTTTTCAAAGGAAGTACGACATCGTGTTCACTTACTTGCTTTTTATTAATAACCACTCTGCCAAATTCAACACCACGAACTGTTTCTACAATAACAAACTCACCATCTGGAATTGTAAGTTCTCCAGGGTCAAAATAATATATTTTTCCCGCTTTTTTAAAGCGAACGCCTACTACATCATACAAGCTTTTATCCCTCCTGCAAATCCAACACCAGCTGTTCCATTAATAACTGTAGATTCATATTTGAATTTAATTTATTTTTGGCCTTCAAGATAACCTCTAAGCGATAAATCGCTTTTTCCTGCGTTGTCTGAAGAGCTTGCTGTTTTAATTCTTCTATTTTATGACGATAGACGATTTTAGACTCTTGTCCAACTTGCAGCGTCAACAAATCACGATAAAGAAGCATCAATAAAGTTAAACCAATATGTGCTTGTTCTTTTTCTTTAAAATGTGCTACCCACTTTTCATGAATAAAAAGAAGAGCTTGTTGAGGTCTCGTTGTTAACACTTCATATAATTGTATCACTAACTTTATTGCAAGTCCAAACCATTCATCTTTACTTAATTCAATTGCTTCATCAATGCTGTTTGTTAAATTAGACAAGATGGACGCATCTACTCCGGAAAGGCCATTTTCTACTAGTTTTTCAGCTAACTGTTCTGGTGTAAGAGATCGAAATGATATTACTTGGCAACGTGAGATAATTGTATCTAATAAGCGCTGTATATTTTCTGTTAATAAAATTGCATAAGTTCCGTTGCCAGGCTCTTCTAAAAATTTCAGTAAACTATTTGCTGCGCTTACTGTCATTTTATCAACATGATTCACAATATATAACTTTTTATTAGATTCAACACCGGTTTTTGTGAATTCTGATTGCAAAAATTGAATTTGCTCTTTTTTAATCGATAAACCGGCTGGCTCAATCAAGTGAATATCTGGATGATTACCTGAATCAATTCGCCGGCAGTTACTGCACTCATGGCATGGCCTATGATTAACTGGATTTTGGCAAAACAGCGCTTTAGCAAACAAAAAACTAATTTGTTTTTTACCTGTTCCTTTGCTTCCTTCAAATAAATAAGCATGAGCAACTCGCTCTTTAAGTAAGCTGTTTTGCAAAATCTTTAATACGTTCGGCTGAAGAGCTTCAAGCTGTTCCCATGTATTTCCCATTCAATCATCACTTTCTATTTAAAATCTTCTCTCTTAAAATTGATGAAATTGATCTACTGGTAGTACGAATACTGTAGCTCCGCCCACTTCAACTTCAACAGGATACGGAATGTATGAATCTGCATTACCGCCCATCGGTGCCACAGGAGAAATCATCTGCCTGCGGTTTTCACATTGGCCCTTAATAATATCAAGTACTTCATCTACTTTATGATCATCTGTACCAATCATAATTGTTGTATTCCCTGATTTTAAAAATCCGCCCGTACTTGATAATTTGGTTGAACGAAACCCTCTTTCTACAAGTGCATTTAAAAGCTTTGAGCTATCTGAATCTTGAATAACGGCCATTACTAATTTCATGAATAACACCTCATTTTACTTTTTTGTTAAGAATAGTATAGCAAGAATAACGATCATCTGTATTTATTTTAAAATCAATTTTATTTGTTTATAAGCTTCTTCACAGACTTTTTCAACGGATTGATTTGCATCAATTCGTCGAATACGCTCTGGAAATTCACTCAAAAGAGATAAATATCCATCTCGTACTTTGTAATGAAAGTCTAAGGATTCTAAATCTAATCGATTAATCTCATCTTTTCGACCTTTATTAATTCTTTCTAACCCTACCTCAGGCTCAATATCAAAATATAAAGTGGCCTGTGGCATCGTTTGCTCAATAGCAAATTGATTGATAGCAAAAATATCTTCTACGCCTATACCCCGCGCATTTCCTTGATAAGCAAGTGAGCTATCAATAAAACGATCACATAATACTATATTCCCTTTATTTAGCTCAGGAATCACTTTTTCTACAAGATGTTGTCTTCTAGCCGCAGCATAAAGAAGCGCTTCGGTTCTGGCATCCATTTCCGTGTTAGATGGATTTAAGATGATTTCACGAATTTGTTCAGCAATTCGTATGCCTCCAGGCTCTCTTGTTAATACAATATTATAGCCCTCTTGTATTAATTTTTGTTGAACCATGTGGATGATCGTCGTCTTACCAGCACCTTCTGGCCCTTCGAATGTAATAAACGTTCCTGACATGTATATAAATTCCTTTCTCTATTTAAATACTTCTATCTTTCCTTCTTCCATACAAGAGCCGCCCTGAATATGACCATTTAACCTTTGAATATGCAAAATATAGTCAATATGATTGCTTGTAATCGTTTCTCCCTCCATTAAAATAGGAATTCCAGGAGGATATGGAATAACAGATTGTGCGCTTACACGCCCAATCGCTTCTTCAAAAGAACACATATGCTTTGTTCTTAGTTTTCTTTCTTCCATAGGCAGGAGAACCGTTGCTTTTGAAAAACGAAATGGTTTGATTATTAGTTTTTCGTATGACTTACGCTGTATATTCTCTACTGCTTGTCTAACCCGCTTAATTGTATCATTAAAATCCCAACTGCTGCTTAAAGGTAGCACAAACAATACATAGTTAACGTCAGCTAGTTCTGTATAAATATCTTGCTTTTCCAGTTCCTTTTGCAAATGATATCCTGTTGCAGCCGAACAAGTCAACGTCATTTTCAAAAGGTCGGTAGCAGTTTGATCTGTTTCCACATCAATAGTTGAAAGTGTATCAATCTCATTAATCTTTTCAACAAACGAATGAATATTTTCAGTCATTCTATCAATATCATACTGAGTAAACTGCTGCAGATAATACCGTGCTAAATCGAGAGAAGCCATAATAGGGTATGAGGGACTGCTTGACTGCAGTACTTGTAGGTGATGCCGAACGCTTTGCTTATTTATCAACGTCCCCTGCATATGTAAATAAGAACCCATAGTCATAGCTGGCAGCGTTTTATGTGCTGACTGAACAACAAGATCCGCTCCATACGTAACAGCTGACGACGGAAAAGGATTACCTAAAATAAAATGGGCTCCATGAGCTTCATCAATAATTATAGGAATATTGTAGCCATGAATAAAGTCAATGATCTCCTTTAGATCTCGCGCCACCCCGTAATAAGTAGGATTTGTTAATACAAATGCTTTTATATCCTGAGAACCCTCTAAAGCTGCTTTAATTGTTTTAATGGATACACCTGTACTAAGATGTGTTTTGGAATCTATTTCAGGAGCTAAAAAAATAGGTGATGCCTTTGATAAAGCAATAGCATTAAAAATAGATTTATGAGAATCTCTTTGAACAGCAATTTTATCTCCTTCATGACAAAGAGATAAAATCGCGGCGAGATTGCCTACAGTAGAACCATTAACTAAAAAAAAGCTTTCATCTACTCCATACAACTTTGCCGTTAACTCTTGTGCTTCTTTAATAACAGATTCTGCTTCATGTAAATCATCTAATCCGCTAATTTCCGTTAGATCGTATTGCAAAAAGTCTGCGTAAGAAGACTGAATATGTGAAGGTAGAATTTGACCATTTTTATGGCCGGGCACGTGATAAGAGAGTGACCTCTTTTCGCTGTGCCTTACTAAACGGTTATATAAAGGTAAATATGTATCCATACATCCATTCCTTACTTTTGTAAATATAACATTGCTAACTTGATAAAAGAATATGTAAGTATTTTTCCTATCAAAATTCATTTTTCTTTCATTATAACAAACTTAGATGATTTTTTTGAGCCATATAAAGAAGCCCTTATAAAAAAGGGCTTTTAGTAAGAAAACACTCCTGATATTCTCTTTAATTGATTTACTAACAATTGATAACGAAAATGAGATGAATCCACCTCTACAATCTCTACCTCGCAGTGTTGGCATATAAAGCTGGAAAACACCTCAATACCCTTTGTATGCTGTTCATGACAAACGGAACATGTTTTAATTTGTTTTTCCATTACTCTCCACCTCCACTAAATAAGTATCGACAAGATATAACTTCTTTATGCACTTCATTTACCCCATTTTATGTAGATAGCTTATACTCTGTGAATAATAAAAAAAGGACTAGCTAAAATAGCTAGTCCTTTTTCAGGTGCCTGGCAACGTCCTACTCTCACAGGGACAAAGTCCCAACTACCATTGGCGCTAAAGAGCTTAACTTCCGTGTTCGGTATGGGAACGGGTGTGACCTCTTCGCTATCGCCACCAGACATATTATATTATACATGATTTTCAAAAGAAAGCAAGACTTTTTTCGAAAAGTTTTGTTCTCTCAAAACTAGATAACAGTTTGCTGAGTAAAGCTTACGCTTTTAAAGTTTGGTTAAGTCCTCGATCGATTAGTATCAGTCAGCTACACATGTCGCCACGCTTCCACCTCTGACCTATCAACCTGATCATCTTTCAGGGATCTTACTAGCTTGCGCTATGGGAAATCTCATCTTGAGGGGGGCTTCATGCTTAGATGCTTTCAGCACTTATCCCGTCCACACATAGCTACCCAGCGATGCCTTTGGCAAGACAACTGGTACACCAGCGGTGTGTCCATCCCGGTCCTCTCGTACTAAGGACAGCTCCTCTCAAATTTCCTACGCCCACGACGGATAGGGACCGAACTGTCTCACGACGTTCTGAACCCAGCTCGCGTACCGCTTTAATGGGCGAACAGCCCAACCCTTGGGACCGACTACAGCCCCAGGATGCGATGAGCCGACATCGAGGTGCCAAACCTCCCCGTCGATGTGGACTCTTGGGGGAGATAAGCCTGTTATCCCCGGGGTAGCTTTTATCCGTTGAGCGATGGCCCTTCCATGCGGAACCACCGGATCACTAAGCCCGACTTTCGTCCCTGCTCGACTTGTAGGTCTCGCAGTCAAGCTCCCTTGTGCCTTTACACTCTACGAATGATTTCCAACCATTCTGAGGGAACCTTTGGGCGCCTCCGTTACATTTTAGGAGGCGACCGCCCCAGTCAAACTGCCCACCTGACACTGTCTCCCGGCCCGATCAGGGCCGCGGGTTAGAATTTCAATACAGCCAGGGTAGTATCCCACCGACGCCTCCACCGAAGCTAGCGCTCCGGCTTCTCAGGCTCCTACCTATCCTGTACAAGCTGTACCAAAATTCAATATCAGGCTACAGTAAAGCTCCACGGGGTCTTTCCGTCCTGTCGCGGGTAACCTGCATCTTCACAGGTACTATAATTTCACCGAGTCTCTCGTTGAGACAGTGCCCAGATCGTTACGCCTTTCGTGCGGGTCGGAACTTACCCGACAAGGAATTTCGCTACCTTAGGACCGTTATAGTTACGGCCGCCGTTTACTGGGGCTTCGATTCAGAGCTTCTCCCAAAGGATAACCCCTCCTCTTAACCTTCCAGCACCGGGCAGGCGTCAGCCCCTATACTTCGCCTTGCGGCTTCGCAGAGACCTGTGTTTTTGCTAAACAGTCGCCTGGGCCTATTCACTGCGGCTCTCTCGGGCTATACACCCTACCAGAGCACCCCTTCTCCCGAAGTTACGGGGTCATTTTGCCGAGTTCCTTAACGAGAGTTCTCTCGATCACCTTAGGATTCTCTCCTCGCCTACCTGTGTCGGTTTGCGGTACGGGCACCTCCCGCCTCGCTAGAGGCTTTTCTTGGCAGTGTGGAATCAGGAACTTCGGTACTATAATTCCCTCGTCATCACAGCTCAGCCTTTATGATGAGCGGATTTGCCTACTCATCAGCCTAACTGCTTGAACGCGCATATCCAGCAGCGCGCTTACCCTATCCTACTGCGTCCCCCCATTACTCAAACGGCGGGGAGGTGGTACAGGAATATCAACCTGTTGGCCATCGCCTACGCTTTTCAGCCTCGGCTTAGGTCCCGACTAACCCTGAGCGGACGAGCCTTCCTCAGGAAACCTTAGGCATTCGGTGGACAAGATTCTCACTTGTCTTTCGCTACTCATACCGGCATTCTCACTTCTAAGCGCTCCACCAGTCCTTACGGTCTGACTTCACAGCACTTAGAACGCTCTCCTACCACTGACATCAAAGATGTCAATCCACAGCTTCGGTGATACGTTTAGCCCCGGTACATTTTCGGCGCAGAGTCACTCGACCAGTGAGCTATTACGCACTCTTTAAATGGTGGCTGCTTCTAAGCCAACATCCTGGTTGTCTAAGCAACTCCACATCCTTTTCCACTTAACGTATACTTGGGGACCTTAGCTGGTGGTCTGGGCTGTTTCCCTTTTGACTACGGATCTTATCACTCGCAGTCTGACTCCCATGGATAAGTCTTTGGCATTCGGAGTTTGACTGAATTCGGTAACCCGTTGGGGGCCCCTAGTCCAATCAGTGCTCTACCTCCAAGACTCTCACAACATGAGGCTAGCCCTAAAGCTATTTCGGAGAGAACCAGCTATCTCCAGGTTCGATTGGAATTTCTCCGCTACCCACACCTCATCCCCGCACTTTTCAACGTGCGTGGGTTCGGGCCTCCATTCAGTGTTACCTGAACTTCACCCTGGACATGGGTAGATCACCTGGTTTCGGGTCTACAACCACATACTAAACGCCCTATTCAGACTCGCTTTCGCTACGGCTCCGCCTTATCAGCTTAACCTTGCATGGGATCGTAACTCGCCGGTTCATTCTACAAAAGGCACGCCATCACCCGTTAACGGGCTCTGACTACTTGTAGGCACACGGTTTCAGGATCTCTTTCACTCCCCTTCCGGGGTGCTTTTCACCTTTCCCTCACGGTACTGGTTCACTATCGGTCACTAGGTAGTATTTAGCCTTGGGAGATGGTCCTCCCAGCTTCCGACGGAATTTCACGTGTTCCGCCGTACTCAGGATCCACTCAAGAGGGAACGAAGTTTCAACTACAGGGTTGTTACCTTCTTCGACGGACCTTTCCAGGTCGCTTCATTTACTTCGTTCCTTTGTAACTCCGTATAGAGTGTCCTACAACCCCAAGAGGCAAGCCTCTTGGTTTGGGCTAATTCCGTTTCGCTCGCCGCTACTCAGGAAATCGCATTTGCTTTCTCTTCCTCCGGGTACTTAGATGTTTCAGTTCCCCGGGTCTGCCTTCAATATCCTATGTATTCAGATAAAGATACTGTTCCATTACGAACAGTGGGTTTCCCCATTCGGAAATCTCCGGATCAAAGCTCACTTACAGCTCCCCGAAGCATATCGGTGTTAGTCCCGTCCTTCATCGGCTCCTAGTGCCAAGGCATTCACCGTGCGCCCTTTCTAACTTAACCATTAGCGAATAAATGGTACAACATACTGTTGTGTTATTTATTGGTTTGATTAAAGAAAAGTTTCACTTTTCCTCAGCAATTACTGTTATCTAGTTTTCAAAGAACAATCGCAACCAAAATTCTTCTTATTGAATAAGAAGAAAGTAGTGTGCTTTCTATAATTGAGAGATTGAACTCTCAAAACTGAACAAAGTATCAAAACGTACGTCATATAAAAATCCTTAGAAAGGAGGTGATCCAGCCGCACCTTCCGATACGGCTACCTTGTTACGACTTCACCCCAATCATCTGTCCCACCTTAGGCGGCTAGCTCCTTACGGTTACTCCACCGACTTCGGGTGTTACAAACTCTCGTGGTGTGACGGGCGGTGTGTACAAGGCCCGGGAACGTATTCACCGCGGCATGCTGATCCGCGATTACTAGCGATTCCAGCTTCATGTAGGCGAGTTGCAGCCTACAATCCGAACTGAGAATGGTTTTATGGGATTGGCTTGACCTCGCGGTCTTGCAGCCCTTTGTACCATCCATTGTAGCACGTGTGTAGCCCAGGTCATAAGGGGCATGATGATTTGACGTCATCCCCACCTTCCTCCGGTTTGTCACCGGCAGTCACCTTAGAGTGCCCAACTGAATGCTGGCAACTAAGATCAAGGGTTGCGCTCGTTGCGGGACTTAACCCAACATCTCACGACACGAGCTGACGACAACCATGCACCACCTGTCACTCTGTCCCCCGAAGGGGAACGCTCTATCTCTAGAGTTGTCAGAGGATGTCAAGACCTGGTAAGGTTCTTCGCGTTGCTTCGAATTAAACCACATGCTCCACCGCTTGTGCGGGCCCCCGTCAATTCCTTTGAGTTTCAGTCTTGCGACCGTACTCCCCAGGCGGAGTGCTTAATGCGTTAGCTGCAGCACTAAAGGGCGGAAACCCTCTAACACTTAGCACTCATCGTTTACGGCGTGGACTACCAGGGTATCTAATCCTGTTTGCTCCCCACGCTTTCGCGCCTCAGCGTCAGTTACAGACCAAAAAGCCGCCTTCGCCACTGGTGTTCCTCCACATCTCTACGCATTTCACCGCTACACGTGGAATTCCGCTTTTCTCTTCTGCACTCAAGTTCCCCAGTTTCCAATGACCCTCCACGGTTGAGCCGTGGGCTTTCACATCAGACTTAAGAAACCGCCTGCGCGCGCTTTACGCCCAATAATTCCGGATAACGCTTGCCACCTACGTATTACCGCGGCTGCTGGCACGTAGTTAGCCGTGGCTTTCTGGTTAGGTACCGTCAAGGTACGAGCAGTTACTCTCGTACTTGTTCTTCCCTAACAACAGAGTTTTACGACCCGAAAGCCTTCATCACTCACGCGGCGTTGCTCCGTCAGACTTTCGTCCATTGCGGAAGATTCCCTACTGCTGCCTCCCGTAGGAGTCTGGGCCGTGTCTCAGTCCCAGTGTGGCCGATCACCCTCTCAGGTCGGCTATGCATCGTTGCCTTGGTGAGCCGTTACCTCACCAACTAGCTAATGCACCGCGGGCCCATCTGTAAGTGATAGCCGAAACCATCTTTCAATCATCTCCCATGAAGGAGAAGATCCTATCCGGTATTAGCTTCGGTTTCCCGAAGTTATCCCAGTCTTACAGGCAGGTTGCCCACGTGTTACTCACCCGTCCGCCGCTAACGTCATAGAAGCAAGCTTCTAATCAGTTCGCTCGACTTGCATGTATTAGGCACGCCGCCAGCGTTCATCCTGAGCCAGGATCAAACTCTCCGAAGAAATGTTTGACTTGCTCAATTAAAAAATAAAATTTAACGTTGACGTTTGTCGCTTTGTTCAGTTTTCAAAGTTCAAAATTCCGATTGGTGGAGCCTAGCGGGATCGAACCGCTGACCTCCTGCGTGCAAGGCAGGCGCTCTCCCAGCTGAGCTAAGGCCCCATAAATGGTCGGGAAGACAGGATTCGAACCTGCGACCCCTTGGTCCCAAACCAAGTGCTCTACCAAGCTGAGCTACTTCCCGTTTATGGCGCGCCCGAGAGGAGTCGAACCCCTAACCTTTTGATCCGTAGTCAAACGCTCTATCCAATTGAGCTACGGGCGCTTATTAAAATGGTGCCGAGGGCCGGACTTGAACCGGCACGGTAGTCACCTACCGCAGGATTTTAAGTCCTGTGTGTCTGCCAATTCCACCACCCCGGCAGGACTTATATATGTGGAGCGGAAGACGAGGTTCGAACTCGCGACCCCCACCTTGGCAAGGTGGTGTTCTACCACTGAACTACTTCCGCACATATATGAAATTAATGAAAGATGCGGGTGAAGGGACTTGAACCCCCACGTCGTAAGACACTAGATCCTAAGTCTAGCGCGTCTGCCAATTCCGCCACACCCGCGTGTGAATATAAATGGTGAGCCATGAAGGACTCGAACCTTCGACCCTCTGATTAAAAGTCAGATGCTCTACCAACTGAGCTAATGGCTCGAAAAACTGGTGCCGGCAAGAGGACTTGAACCCCCAACCTACTGATTACAAGTCAGTTGCTCTACCAGTTGAGCTACACCGGCAAATGGTGGAGGATGACGGGATCGAACCGCCGACCCCCTGCTTGTAAGGCAGGTGCTCTCCCAGCTGAGCTAATCCTCCGATATATAAGCCTGGCAACGTCCTACTCTCACAGGGACAAAGTCCCAACTACCATTGGCGCTAAAGAGCTTAACTTCCGTGTTCGGTATGGGAACGGGTGTGACCTCTTCGCTATCGCCACCAGACATATTATATTATACATGATTTTCAAAAGAAAGCAAGACTTTTTTCGAAAAGTTTTGTTCTCTCAAAACTAGATAACAGTTTGCTGAGTAAAGCTTACGCTTTTAAAGTCTGGTTAAGTCCTCGATCGATTAGTATCAGTCAGCTACACATGTCGCCACGCTTCCACCTCTGACCTATCAACCTGATCATCTTTCAGGGATCTTACTAGCTTGCGCTATGGGAAATCTCATCTTGAGGGGGGCTTCATGCTTAGATGCTTTCAGCACTTATCCCGTCCACACATAGCTACCCAGCGATGCCTTTGG
>NZ_CP009920.1:2132500-2150000 GCF_000832985.1 Priestia megaterium NBRC 15308 = ATCC 14581 | reverse complement strand
TGTGGGGAAATTAATAGGGATATGAATACCAAACTGTACGCCAAAGATGTTAATAAAGAAAAGCAGCAGAACGCCAATAATAAGCTTGATCGATAAATTTCCAATGACTCGAAGCATTTTTTCAACACCACCTGTTACTAAGAGTAGAATGATTAGCCCTATTAAAAAAGACACAACTACAATGGGATGATTTAGCATGTTGCCTCCTTCTTAAAGCAGATAAGTTATCTTATATGTATGTCCAAGCATTCAAAAAAAGCACTACTTCCCGGAGGGAAATCCTTATTTTATAAAGACAACAAAACAGGATGCCTCTATGACATCCTGTTAATTGAAATATTTCGATGCTTGGCTTCTTTTAATAGAAAAAGATACTTCATTTTGGCTAATCGAATATCTACCATTACCTCTTCTGAAGGATCTACACTTCTTTCTACCATTGAAGTTTTGTGACTCCATTCCTGCTTTACTTGCATAAAAGTCTTCACAAATTCATCATCGTACTCTTTGCGTAACCAACCTTTTCTTTTAAAAAACATATGCAAGTACCTCGTTATACTTCTCTTCTACCTTCTAGTGCTTTAGATAATGTTACTTCATCTGCGTACTCAAGATCTCCTCCAACGGGTAACCCATGAGCAATTCTAGTAATTTTAATTCCTGTCGGCTTTAAGAGCCTAGAGATATACATAGCCGTAGCTTCGCCCTCTATATTCGGGTTAGTGGCTAAAATCACTTCTTGAATCTCATCATCTTGAAGTCTTTTTAATAACTCTGGTACTTTGATATCTTCAGGCCCTATTCCTTCCATAGGTGAAATTGCGCCATGCAGGACATGATACAAGCCGTTATATTCTTTCATTTTCTCCATTGCAATGACATCCTTAGGGTCTTGCACGACACATACCACATTTCGCTCTCTGCGCTGATCTTGACAAATGTAACAAGGATCTTGATCTGTGATATGTCCGCAAACTGAACAATAGGTTAAATTTCGCTTCGCATTGACTAATGCTTTTGCAAAATCTAATACTGTATCTTCTTTCATAGATAAAACAAAGAACGCTAAGCGAACAGCTGTTTTTGGACCAATGCCGGGTAACTTCATAAAACTATCTATAAGCTTTGATATTGGTTCTGGATAATGCACGTGGCAACCACCTTATTAAAGTCCTGGAATATTTAAACCTTTTGTAAATTGACCCATTGTGTTATTTGTTAAATCGTCCATTTGTTTTAATGCGTCATTTGTTGCTGCTAGTACTAAATCTTGTAGCATTTCAATATCTTCAGGATCTACTACATCCTCTTTAATATTTACATCAATTACTTGTTTCTGACCGTTAACTACAACTGTTACCATTCCGCCGCCAGCTGTACCTTCAACAGTTTTTTCAGCTAACTCTTCCTGCGCTTTTTGCATATCTTTTTGCATTTTTTGCATTTGTTTCATCATTTTTTGCATATTGCCCATGCCTTTCATCATATGAACATTCCTCCTAAATTTACTCTTGAATTTCGATTAAGTCTTCTCCAAATAGCTTTTTCGCTTCTGCAACCACAGGGTCTTCCTCCTGTGGTTGACCGGATGACCCATCACTTTGCTGCTGTCCTTGAAGAAACTCTTCTCTTACTTTATCCCATTCGCTTTCTGGAATTGCAACCATTTCACGCTTGCTGCCAATTAAAGTATATAAGATATTCTCTAAATTATCACGTACATTGTTGTTATTTTCAGAAGCCATTTTGCAATGAATTTCATATTTGAATTTAAGTATAAATGATTGATCTGAAGACGCAACCGGTTCACTGTTAGATAACAACGCTGCATGTGAAGCTTTATTTTGTTGTTTCAATGTGTCCAACACCTGCGCCCAAGATCGCTTAATTGTTTCTAAATTCTGCCGAGTGGCATTTTTTAGAACTTCATTTACCTTCCCAACAGGCGTCTTGTACTGACTTCTGGACTGTCTTGTCTGTTTTTTCTCTGTTTGCACTGCCTGAGCTGTATGATCAACTTGAATGCCTTTTTCTTTTAACTGCTGCAGTTCTGCTTCCATTTGATTCATTTTTTGCAAAATGTCTTGATAGGGAAGAGCACTCTCTTGATTTGTAGAACTTTGAGCTAATTTTACTAAAGCTACTTCAAGTAGCACTCGAGGATGATTACTCCATTTCATCTCTTGCTGAGTTTGGTTCAATTCAGCAATGACTTTATAAATAAAAGCACTATCCATTTTTGAACTGAGTTCTTTAAACTCTTCGTTAACCGCTGCTTTTTCAAGTAAATATGCATTTTCTTCAGAAGCTTGATAAAGCAGAACATCACGATAATAGAAGATGAGGTCCTCTACAAACCTCGCTGGATCTTTTCCGTTTTTAATCAAACTTTCAACAGAGTCTAGCGCTTCTACGATGTTTTTATTAAAGATAGCTTGGACGATCTTCACAATAAAAGACTGTGATACTGCTCCTGTTATGGATAGAACATCCTCCAAGCTCACCTTATCCGTACTATACGAGATAGATTGGTCTAAAAGACTAAGTGCATCACGCATGCCGCCTTCTGAAGCTTTCGCAATTTCGTAAAGAGCATCCTCGCTTACTTCTAGCTCTTCAGAACCTAATACTTCCTTCATTCGATATACGATATCTTCTGGCGAAATGCGTTTGAAATCAAAGCGCTGACATCTAGAGATAATCGTTAATGGAATTTTATGCGGCTCTGTTGTAGCTAAAATAAAGATAACATGTGCAGGAGGTTCTTCTAACGTTTTTAACAAAGCGTTAAAAGCTCCAATTGAAAGCATATGAACCTCATCAATAATATACACTTTGTATCGAACAGCACTAGGTGCATATTTTACTTTATCACGGATATCTCGAATTTCATCGACTCCATTATTAGAAGCTGCATCAATTTCAATTACATCAGAAATGGAACCATCAGTAATTCCCCGACAAGTTGCACATTCATTACAGGGTTCAGCAATGGGTGCTTTTTCACAGTTAACGGCTTTCGCTAAAATTTTAGCAGCTGTTGTCTTTCCTGTCCCTCGAGGCCCAGAAAATAAATACGCATGCGAAAATTTCTCTTGGACAAGGGCATTTTGAAGTGTTTTGATAATATGTTGTTGACCGACTACGTCGTTAAAGCTTTGAGGACGGTATACACGGTACAGAGCCTGATATGCCACTACATCCTCTCCTTTTAATATAATTCATTAGTTATCATTATAGCGTATTATGAGGTTTTTTTTCAAAATAGTGAGAGATAAAATAAAAAGCCTACTCCAACAGAGTAGACTAAACTTATGTATATAACTGCCGTGCACCTTCCGTCGATTAGCCACCCCAGGCGTTACTTAAGCAGTTAGCTCGGTTCAGGCGACCCCATGGCACATGAGAGGTTCTGCTTACTGCTGCTTCCTTCCGGACCTGACAGGGTTCACAGATTCCCATTGCATAGGACCCAAACGTCAACACCACTTACTTAAGGCAGGCCCTAAGATGAGCTAACCTCAAGAAGGAATTCGGCCTCGCTAGAGCGGATTGCGAGTACAGGGCACCGCTACCTCCCCGCTTAGCACGGCAAAGTTGAAACCAATAGTTTGGGCATCAAGTTGATGCATTTACAAGTATACGTCTTTTCATTCAAAAATGCAACCGCTATAGAAAACTTACTTTTTTAGCGCTATTTTCCAGACTTTTTTCGTTGACGCAACTCACGAAAAAAGGTCGTTAAGAGGCTCCCGCATTCTTTTTCTAGCATACCTCCTACTACTTCTGCTTGATGATTAAACTTTTCAAACTCTAATAAATTTAACAATGTTCCCGCGCAGCCACCTTTAGGATCATAAGCGCCAAACACAACTCTTTTCACTCTTGATAATACAATAGCACCTGCACACATCGGACATGGTTCTAAGGTGACATATAATGTAGCGTCTTCCAATCTCCATGTTCTTAGTTTCTTACATGCTTCATCAATTGCTAAAAGTTCCGCATGAGCAACTGATCGCTGTTCTGTTTCTCGTAAGTTATAAGCTGAAGCAACCACCTCATCATTTTGAACAATAACTGCTCCAATGGGAACCTCTAATTTATCTTTGGCTTTTAATGCTTCATCAATTGCCAACCTCATATACTTTTCATCATTTAACACTTTTTATCCAACCTTACATATTATATTTTTTCTGAGTCAAACTATTTACTATGTACATCAGGAAAAGGAGAGACCTTGTGTGAAGAACGCTAAAACTGCTTTAATTATTATTGATATGCTAAACGATTTTCAATTTAAAAACGGCAAAATACTTGCTGAAAAATCTTTAACAATTGCTCAAAATATTTCCAAATTAAAACAATATGCCTCGTCTCAACATATCCCTATCATTTATGTCAATGACCACTATAAGCTATGGCAAGCAAACTTAGAAACCATTTTAACACACTGCACAAATGAGATAAGCTCACCCGTTCTACATCACATTTCACCACAAAACGCTGATTACTTTTTAATTAAACCAAAGCATTCTATCTTCTATGGAACAGCTTTAAATATTTTGCTATCACAGCTCGATGTTCATACACTTATTTTAACAGGAATTGCGGGAAATATATGCGTGCTTTTTTCAGCTAACGATGCTTATATGCGTGAGTATAACTTAATTGTACCTGAAGATTGTATTGCTTCAAACGCAGATGAAGACAATACCTTTGCTTTGAGAATGATGCATAATGTATTAAATGCTCATATTTGCAAACATACCGAGTTGATGAATTAAGTAAAAAGCCTTCTCATATGATGGAAGTAAGTCATATGAAATGGAGGCTTTTTATTATGCAAATTTACACTGTTAAAGCAGGTGACAGTATATATAGTATTGCAAAACAGTTCCGCATTGACGCAGGGAAAATTATAAGAGCAAATGAATTACCTAATCCAAATCAACTCGTCATCGGGCAATCTATGGTTATTCCAATCAACGGTACTTACTACACAGTAAAAGCCGGGGACACTATATGGAAGATAGGAAGAAAATTAGGCGTTAGCTATCAGGCTATTGCCAATGCGAACAATGTTTCAGTTACAGCACCCTTAACCCCTGGCCGCCGCATCTTAATTCCTCCTTCCCCCAACAAAAGAAACGGTGAGTTTTTAGGGTATGTTGAAACAAGCAATCGAAAAATCACTCCTCAAACAGAGAAAATGATTAATCAAAATGCAAAATACCTTACTTATCTCGGGCCGGCGAACTTTGAAGTGCAAAAAGACGGTTCTCTAAAGGCGCCTCCACTTAACAATTTAGGTTCTATTGCTAAAGAAAATGACGTCATTTTCTTAATGGTATTGGCTAATATTGAAAACGGCGCATTCAGTGACGAAGTCGGCCGAGCAATTTTAACTAATAAAGACGTTCAAGATACGCTTTTAAATAATATTGTAAAAACAGCGAAAGAACAAAATTTCAGAGACATTCACTTTGACTTCGAATTTTTGCGTCCGGCAGATAAAGAAGCCTATATTGCATTTTTACAGAAAGCAAAAAAGCGTCTTCAAGATGAGCAACTTCTTATGTCTGTCGCTTTAGCTCCGAAAACAAGTCGAGATCAAAAAGGCAAATGGTATGAAGCACATGATTATAAAGCCATTGGAGAGATTGCTAACTTCGTTGTTCCGATGACATACGAATGGGGATATAGCGGTGGGCCTCCTATGGCCGTCTCTCCTATTGGTCCCGTACGTGATGTTTTAGAATATGCAGTATCTGAAATACCTAGTTCAAAAATTATCATGGGTCAAAACCTATACGGTTACGATTGGACACTTCCTTACAAACCAGGAGGAGAATATGCCAAGGCCATTAGTCCTCAACGAGCTATTGAGTTGGCAGCTCGCTATAAAGTAGCGATTCAATACGACAATAAAGCACAAGCTCCTTTCTTCCGGTATAAAGATGAACAGCAGCGCACCCACGAAGTATGGTTTGAAGACGCTAGGTCTATTCAGGCCAAGTTTGATTTAATCAAAGAATTAAAACTTAGAGGAATGGCCTACTGGAAACTAGGCTTAGATTTCCCGCAAAACTGGCTCTTGATTGAAGACAACTTCAAAATTACAAAAAGAGTGACACAACCATAAATAGGGAAAGCTTACTGTGAACAGTAGGCTTTTTGTTATTCTTCTTACTGAAAGAAATTTCTTTTCCCCTTATTCTCCTTCTCTATGTTAAAATATTTTTTGTCTGTTTTTTTTGAACGAGTGGTCATGAAGGAGGCAAATGAATGCAAGGCACACCTTTTATTTCAGTAGAAGGACCCATCGGTGTCGGAAAAACCTCTCTAGCTAAAGAGATTGCACAAGCATTTCAATTCGAAATTTTAAAAGAAATCGTAGATGAAAATCCATTTCTCGGGAAATTTTATGAAAATATCAACGAGTGGAGTTTTCAAACCGAAATGTTTTTTCTATGTAATCGATATAAGCAGTTGGAGGATATTCAAAAAGGGTTCTTATCTTATAAAAAACCTGTTGTAGCAGATTATCATATTATGAAAAACATGATTTTTGCTGAGCAAACGTTAAAAGATGAACAGTATAAAAAATATGTACAAATCTTCCACATCTTAACGGCTGATATGCCAGCTCCGAACATTATTATTTATTTAAATGCCAGTTTAGATACCTTGTTAAAGCGGATTAAAATGCGCGGAAGAGAAATTGAACGAAACATCGATCCTCACTACCTTGCGAGGCTAAGTGATGATTATGAAAAGGCTATGTCGGCGTTTGAACAAAATAATCCTGATGTAACCATTTTACGTTATGACGGTGATGAAATAGATTTTGTACAAAATAAACAACACTTAAATAGAATCTTATCAGAGGTTCAAGAAAGTATGTTAAAAAGGAGTATGTAATGGTAAACTTACGATCGAAATACAACATTCCTAATGATGCTGTGTTGACGATAGCGGGTACAGTTGGAGTTGGGAAATCTACAATGACTCAATCATTGGCTGATGCTCTCCAATTTCGCACATCGTTTGAAAAAGTAGATTCCAACCCTTACCTGGACAAATTTTATGGAGATTTTGAACGTTGGAGCTTCCACCTACAGGTATATTTTCTAGCGGAACGCTTTAAAGAACAAAAGAAAATTTTCGAGTATGGCGGCGGCTTCATCCAAGACAGATCCATTTACGAAGATACCGGTATCTTTGCTAAGATGCATTTTGAAAAAGGAACGATGTCTAAAGTAGACTATGAAACATATACAAGCTTGTTCGATGCAATGGTTATGACTCCGTATTTTCCTCATCCGGATCTGCTCATTTATTTGGAAGGCAGCTTCGAAGATATTGTAGATCGCATTCAAGAAAGAGGGCGACCAATGGAACAGCAAACGCCTCTTGATTATTGGAAAGAGATGCACGCCCGATACGAAGACTGGATTAATAACTTTACGGCTTGCCCTATTCTTCGTTTAGATATTAGAGAATACGACCTTATCAAGGATCCGGATTCAATTGAATCAATTGTTGAAAAAGTGGCTCGCTTTTTACAACATAATGAAAAGCTAAAACGTCGTCATCTATAAAAAAATGCCGCTTTAATAGATAAAGCGGCATTTTTAACAAATAAAAAACCGTTACTTATAAGTAACGGTTTTCCAATCTCCAATTTATCGCGCTATGTTAATTGCATTATAAGTCAAATATGGCGGAGGAAGAGGGATTCGAACCCCCGCGGGCTTTAACACCCCTGTCGGTTTTCAAGACCGATCCCTTCAGCCGGACTTGGGTATTCCTCCGTATCGACAAGTATTAATTTATCATATACAAATAATGAAGTCAACCCTTTTATTGATTTTTTTAAAAAAGATGTTCATTAAGAATTAATTCTTAATGAACATCTTCTACTTTTATTTAGAGATAAATTCTTTATTTCCCATATATGGACGCAGCACTTCTGGAATTTGAATTGATCCATCTTCCTGCTGGTAGTTTTCTAAAATTGCAGCTACCGTACGGCCAATTGCTAAGCCAGAACCGTTTAGTGTATGAACATGTTCTGGTTTTGCTTTTGTATCACGGCGGAAGCGAATATTAGCACGACGAGCTTGGAAGCTTTCAAAGTTTGAACAAGAAGAAATTTCACGATACGTTTCATAACTTGGAATCCAAACTTCAATATCATACTTTTTGGCTGCTGTGAAACCTAAGTCAGCTGTACACATGCTTAGAACTCGGTAAGGTAAACCTAATAGTTGAAGAACCTTTTCAGCATGGCCCGTTAATTTTTCTAATTCATCATAAGAATCTTCTGGCTTAACAAAGCGAACGAGTTCTACTTTATTAAACTGATGCTGACGAATAAGACCACGTGTATCTCTTCCTGCAGAGCCTGCTTCAGAGCGGAAGCAAGCACTATACGCTGTATAAGCAATTGGAAGCTGATCTCCGCTTAAAATTTCATCACGATGTAAATTTGTAACTGGTACTTCAGCTGTAGGAATTAAGAAATAATCTTCTTCTTTAATCTTGAATGCATCTTCTTCAAATTTAGGAAGCTGCCCTGTTCCTGTCATGCTTGTGCGATTCACCATATATGGAGGAAGGATTTCTTCATAACCATGCTCATCCATATGTAAATCCATCATAAAGTTAATAAGAGCGCGTTCTAATCTTGCACCTAACCCTTTATAAAAGACAAAGCGGCTTCCCGTTACTTTCGAAGCTCTTTCAAAATCTAAAATATTTAAATCTGTTCCTAAATCCCAATGCGGTTTTGGTTCAAAATCAAATTGTTTAATTTCTCCCCATTTGCGAACTTCTACGTTATCATCTTCAGTTTCACCTACAGGCGTACTTTCATGTGGAACGTTAGGAATTGAAAGCAGCAATAGTTCTAATTCTTCTTCAACGCTGCGAAGCTCTTCATCCAATTGCTTTACGCGATCTCCTACTTCACGCATTTCAACGATTAAATGATCAGCATCTTGTTTTTCACGCTTCAATTGTGCAATTTGCTGTGATACTTCATTTCGCTTGCTTTTTAACTCTTCTGTTTGAGCAATTAGCTCACGGCGTTTTGCATCTAAATCTTCAAAGCGACCTAAGTCCGTTAAGTCCTCACCACGAAACTTGAGCTTTTCTTTTACTTCATTAAAATTAGCACGTAAAAATTTTAAATCTAACATACTTAGTACCTCCTTTAGTATAAAAGGGCAAAATAAAAACTCTCATCCCCATGAAAGGGACGAGAGTTTACCCGCGTTGCCACCCTAATTGAAAGCTAAAATAAGCCTTCCTCTTAAACCAGATAACGGATGAACCGAAACTGCCTACTACTTTTTCGACAGCTTGCTCCAGGACGGATTCATAAGAATTGATTATCGATTCACACCAGCCATCGACTCTCTTGAAATCAAAAATCTTATTACTATTTCCTATCAACGCTTTATACCAATATCATTTTTATTAATCATAATGTACTACAAGTCTTTACAAGATGCAATTCATTTATACAGGTTTTTTTGAAGCTTCTTCAACCATTGCTACAAAATACTGCGCCATGCGGGCATCATCTGTCAATTCTGGATGAAACGAACATCCCAAGAATTGACCTTGTCTTGCCGCAACGATTCGGTCGTTATGCATAGCTAAGACTTCAACGTTTTCTCCTACTTCTACAATATGCGGAGCACGGATAAATACGCCTATAAAACCTTCACCGATATCTTTAATATTTAAGGCAGCTTCAAAGCTATCCCGTTGACGCCCAAACGAGTTTCGAGCTACCGTAATATCCATAACACCTAAATGGGGCTCTTCACGGTCAACGACTTGTCCTGCGAGTAAAATTAAACCCGCACACGTACCAAATACCGGTTTACCTGCTTGTGCAAACTGGCGAAGAGGTTCCATAAAGTCATATTTGTCAATCAGACGACGCATCGCTGTGCTTTCCCCGCCCGGTAGGATTAAACCATCTATTTCGTTTAGCTGTTCAACTTTTTTTATGATAATGGCTTCAGCGCCTGCTGCTTCTAATGCTTGTGCATGCTCGCGAAAGGCACCTTGTAATCCTAACACGCCTACTTTTACCATTTTGTCAAAACTCCCTTTAAATTACCATCCACGCTCTTGCATGCGGTTTTCTGGTAATAATGATGAAATTTCAATCCCTTTCATTGCACTTCCTAACCCTTTTGATAAGTTTGCAATCAGTTCATAGTCTTGATAATGTGTTGTTGCTTCCACGATTGCACGTGCAAACTTTTCAGGGTTGTCTGATTTAAAGATTCCTGATCCAACGAACACGCCGTCTGCTCCAAGCTGCATCATTAACGCTGCATCTGCTGGTGTTGCTACACCGCCTGCTGCAAAGTTTACAACTGGTAAACGACCTTCACGTTTAATTTGCAGTAATAACTCATAAGGTGCGCCTAATAGTTTTGCTTCTGTCATTAACTCATCTTCGTCCATGCCCACAACTTTACGTACTTGAGCGTTTACTTGACGCATATGACGTACTGCTTCCACGATGTTCCCTGTCCCTGGTTCGCCCTTTGTACGAAGCATTGCAGCTCCTTCAGCAATACGACGAGATGCTTCGCCAAGATCACGGCAACCGCACACAAATGGAACCGTAAATGTATTTTTATTTAAATGAAACTCCTCATCAGCTGGAGTCAACACTTCACTTTCATCGATGTAGTCTACACCCATCGCTTCTAGCACGCGTGCTTCAACAATATGGCCAATACGAGCTTTTGCCATAACTGGAATGGACACAGCATTCATCACTTCTTCAACAATTGTTGGGTCTGCCATACGAGACACGCCGCCTGCTGCACGGATATCAGCTGGAACACGCTCTAATGCCATAACGGCAACAGCGCCTGCTGCTTCTGCAATTTTTGCTTGCTCTGCATTGATCACGTCCATGATAACGCCACCTTTTTGCATTTCCGCCATTCCCCGTTTTACACGATCAGTACCTGTAATGTTATTCATGTTTGTCTTCCTCCTGTATCAAGTGTTTCACAATAATTTTTAGTGTATATACAAAATTCAAAACTTAGTGTCTATTTTACCCCATTTTTCGGAAAATTCCTATCTAATTTATAGATTATATACAAACAAATCTAAAATAAAAAAAAGAGATACTCTCTTGTAGTATCTCTTCTTTCTCTTGAGTTATCATTAAAACCAGTTATTCACTGTATTTGCAGCATTCATCCAAATATCGCTGAAGAAGTTGCCAATACTGCGGATAGCGAGAGAGAACCATCCAGCTTTTTCAACAGATTCGTTTGTCATAACCGGCGTCATGCTATCTGTAGTTTGACCTCCTACATAGCCTAAATCTTTAAGATTGCTGTTTGTTGCACTCACATAAGCAACTGTTTCTCCTTTTTTAATAGGAGCAACAACTTTTTGATCGTTCATAACTTTATCGTTTAACTTAAAGTTGATTTTAGTATGATCTTTTTGACCTTTTTTGGTAATAATTTTTACCGAATTCTTTGGAGAAACGGAAGCTTCTTTTGATTTTCCTTTAGCAACATCAATTGTTTCATGCCCTTTAATCTCGCCGTTAGCAGGCACTACTTCTTTTAACTGAAAATGACTAAAAGCATAATCCAATATCTTTTTTGTTTGGGAAAAACGAGCAGCTTCCGTAGACTTGCCGTTTTCCTTAGCATTCATTACAACTGTTATGTATCTTACCCCGTTACGCTCTGCAGTCCCAGTGAAACATTGACCTGCAAAATCTGTATGGCCAGTTTTTAAACCGTCTACGCCGCTGTAGGCAGCTGAAAAACCTGGGAGCATCTTATTCCAATTGTTCATTTTTGTTTCGCCTTGTTGCCCTTGTCTAAACATCTTAGAAGGAGTTTTAGCTACTTCCAAAGATTCTGGATAATCATGAATTAAGTGATAAGCAAGGGTAGCAACTGCCCGAGCCGATAGAAGGTTCTCATCTTCTTTCTTCGTTCCTTTTGGATACATTCCTTTTAACAGAGAATTAGAAAGACCTGTAGAATTGACAAATTTTGATTCACCCATATTTAATCTTTTTGCCGTTTCGTTCATTAACTTAATAAAGTTTTCTTCAGAATCACTGACAGCTTCAGCTAAAGCAATTGCAGCTCCATTAGCTGAGTAAATAGCCATGGCATCATATAATTCTTTCACCGTGTATTTTTGGTTTTCAATTAACGGTACATTCGATAATCCATAATCCTGAGAAATTTTAGCTGCATATTTACTAACTGGCACACGTTGATCCCAAGATAATTTCTTATCTTTTATGGATTCTAATACTAGGTATTCCGTCATCATTTTTGTCATGCTTGCAATACCTAATAAAGCATCCGCATTTTTCCCGTATAATACTTTCCCCGTACTTGCCTCTACTAAGATCGCTGCATCTGCTTCAACGCCAATATCATCTGTTTTAGGAGCAGCTGATGCTTGTGTAGAGACAAAAAATACGCTGGCCATTAACATAACAGCAATGACACAAATTAATTGTTTCTGTACTGCGTTTCTCACTCTATACCCTCCAAACGTAAACTCACATAAATGTAATTTTATCATATTAAAATTTAAAAAAATAGATAAAGAAGTACTGTTACATTCATGATCCATGACTTAAAAAACACGTTTCCCTAATAGGGAAACGTGTTTTTTAGCATTCATGATTATCTCATAGAATAGTTAGGAGATTCTTTTGTGATTTGTACATCATGTGGGTGGCTTTCTCTTAAACCTGCTCCAGTCATACGAATGAATTGTGCCTGTTCACGTAACGCTTCTAAGTTAGCTGAACCACAGTAACCCATTCCTGCGCGTAAACCGCCAATCATTTGATATAAAGTATCTGCTACAGGTCCTTTGTAAGGCAAACGTCCTTCGATACCTTCTGGGACTAATTTTTTATTATCTTCTTGGAAGTATCGATCTTTACTTCCTTTTTCCATAGCTCCTACAGAGCCCATTCCACGGTACACTTTAAAGCGTCTACCCTGGTAGATTTCTGTTTCTCCAGGACTTTCTGTCGTCCCTGCTAGAAGGCTTCCTAGCATTACTGTATGTCCACCAGCCGCAAGTGCTTTTACAATATCTCCAGAGTATTTAATACCGCCATCTGCGATAATAGCTACACCGTGCTTACGAGCTTCAGTTGCACAGTCATATACTGCTGTAATTTGTGGAACGCCTACACCAGCTACAACACGAGTTGTACAAATTGAACCAGGTCCAATTCCTACTTTTACTACGTTTGCTCCTGCTTCAATTAATGCTTTTGTACCTTCAGCAGTTGCTACGTTACCAGCAATAATATTTAACTCTGGATATGCCTCGCGAATGCTGCTTACCGTATCTAAAACGCCTTGTGAATGTCCATGCGCTGTATCAATAACGATAACATCAACGCCAGCTTGTACTAATTTTTCGATACGAACGTTTGAATCAGCTGTTACGCCAACAGCTGCTCCAACTAATAATCGACCTTGTTGATCTTTAGCTGCATTTGGAAACTCAATTACTTTTTCAATGTCTTTAATTGTGATAAGGCCTTTTAATACGCCATTGTCATCTACAAGAGGTAACTTTTCAATTTTGTATTGCTGTAGAATTTTCTCTGCTTCTTCTAAAGTCGTTCCTACTGGGGCAGTAACCAATTCTTCTTTTGTCATTACATCAGCAATTTGCATTGAATAATCTTGGATAAAACGCAAGTCGCGGTTTGTAAGGATTCCAACTAGTTTTTGTTCTTCTTCGTTGTTGACAATCGGCACACCTGAGATACGATATTTGCCCATTAAATGTTCAGCAGCAAATACTTGGTTTTCAGGAGTTAAAAAGAAAGGATCCGTGATAACACCACTTTCAGAACGTTTTACTTTATCAACTTGTTCTGCTTGCTGTTCAATCGACATGTTTTTGTGAATGATACCTAAACCACCTTGTCTAGCCATCGCAATAGCCATTTCAGCTTCTGTAACTGTATCCATTCCTGCACTGATGAACGGCACCTTTAATTTTAATGTTTTTGTTAGTTCAACACTCATATCAACGTCTTTAGGTAGTACCTCAGATTTTGCTGGCACCAGTAAAACGTCATCAAATGTTAAGCCTTCTTTAGAAAATTTGCTTTCCCACATTATAGAATCCTCCTTTAAACGACAGAATATTATTAGTAGATTAACAAGCAGATATGTACCTGTCAATAACTTCACTAGATATCAGATAATTCTAATAAAAAGAAAAGGTGATTTAATTGCATAAATTTAATGATGTTTGGACGTCCTACAATTTATTTTTCTCCGTTCCTTTTGTACAAGACTTTTTAAAAAAGCGCTATCAAAAATTGAATTATAGCGATGCAGAGCAACATAGCTTTAAAAACAGTTACCCCTTTATTTATTATCTGGAACACAGTAAAAATTATTATCAAGTTGCGGCACAATCTCCTGTATCAGTTCAACCAGTTTTATTATTTTATGGAATGTCACAGCTGTTAAAAGCCTGTTTGTTAACGCAAAACCCAGTATATCCAGAAAATACAGCGGTGTTAGCACATGGAGTATCAACACGAAAAAGAAAAAAACAAAGTTATGATTTTTTAGATGATGAAGTTAAGATCCAAAAAAGCGGTTTGTTTTCACAAGTAGGAGAAGAATTGTTTCATGTGAAACAACTGGAAGGTAGTAAATATACAATGAATTATCTGTTGTCGTGCGTACCGGAATTAGATACATTATTTTTAAATTTAGGAACTGGATCATTTTCCCATTTAACAACTATTGGGTCGCTTCCAGCTACCTCTTTGTCTATTCCTGAACAAGTTACACGGTGTTATCATATGAATCACGAAAGGCTCTACTCTTTTTTAAAAGAGCGTTCCCACCTATCATTGTCTCTGTCAGAAGATCAGGTATGTATTCTTGATCCTTCAAGCTGTTTATATAATTGTTCACCTTTTATGTACAATTTCCAAAATAACACGCTGCATGCACCTTTGGAAAAAGATAGCTGCTTATATTTCCCTGAGATGTTGGCACATTACTTATTACTTTATAATTTAAGTATGATTTCACGTTATGAAACAGAGTGGTGGTATGAATTATTGCATACATACTCTTCGAAAGATTACCCATTTATCTTGAGGTTCCTTGAAGTTACGGCTCAAAAGATTCCTTACTTAATTTCTTGTTACTTAAATGAACATACAAAAAAAGACTAGCTAAAATAGCTAGTCTTTTTCAAGTGCCTGGCAACGTCCTACTCTCACAGGGACAAAGTCCCAACTACCATTGGCGCTAAAGAGCTTAACTTCCGTGTTCGGTATGGGAACGGGTGTGACCTCTTCGCTATCGCCACCAGACAAGAGATTGCTCTCTCAAAACTAGGTAACAGTTTGCTGAGTAAAGCTTACGCTTTTAAAAGTTTGGTTAAGTCCTCGATCGATTAGTATCAGTCAGCTACACATGTCGCCACGCTTCCACCTCTGACCTATCAACCTGATCATCTTTCAGGGATCTTACTAGCTTGCGCTATGGGAAATCTCATCTTGAGGGGGGCTTCATGCTTAGATGCTTTCAGCACTTATCCCGTCCACACATAGCTACCCAGCGATGCCTTTGGCAAGACAACTGGTACACCAGCGGTGTGTCCATCCCGGTCCTCTCGTACTAAGGACAGCTCCTCTCAAATTTCCTACGCCCACGACGGATAGGGACCGAACTGTCTCACGACGTTCTGAACCCAGCTCGCGTACCGCTTTAATGGGCGAACAGCCCAACCCTTGGGACCGACTACAGCCCCAGGATGCGATGAGCCGACATCGAGGTGCCAAACCTCCCCGTCGATGTGGACTCTTGGGGGAGATAAGCCTGTTATCCCCGGGGTAGCTTTTATCCGTTGAGCGATGGCCCTTCCATGCGGAACCACCGGATCACTAAGCCCGACTTTCGTCCCTGCTCGACTTGTAGGTCTCGCAGTCAAGCTCCCTTGTGCCTTTACACTCTACGAATGATTTCCAACCATTCTGAGGGAACCTTTGGGCGCCTCCGTTACATTTTAGGAGGCGACCGCCCCAGTCAAACTGCCCACCTGACACTGTCTCCCGGCCCGATCAGGGCCGCGGGTTAGAATTTCAATACAGCCAGGGTAGTATCCCACCGACGCCTCCACCGAAGCTAGCGCTCCGGCTTCTCAGGCTCCTACCTATCCTGTACAAGCTGTACCAAAATTCAATATCAGGCTACAGTAAAGCTCCACGGGGTCTTTCCGTCCTGTCGCGGGTAACCTGCATCTTCACAGGTACTATAATTTCACCGAGTCTCTCGTTGAGACAGTGCCCAGATCGTTACGCCTTTCGTGCGGGTCGGAACTTACCCGACAAGGAATTTCGCTACCTTAGGACCGTTATAGTTACGGCCGCCGTTTACTGGGGCTTCGATTCAGAGCTTCTCCCAAAGGATAACCCCTCCTCTTAACCTTCCAGCACCGGGCAGGCGTCAGCCCCTATACTTCGCCTTGCGGCTTCGCAGAGACCTGTGTTTTTGCTAAACAGTCGCCTGGGCCTATTCACTGCGGCTCTCTCGGGCTATACACCCTACCAGAGCACCCCTTCTCCCGAAGTTACGGGGTCATTTTGCCGAGTTCCTTAACGAGAGTTCTCTCGATCACCTTAGGATTCTCTCCTCGCCTACCTGTGTCGGTTTGCGGTACGGGCACCTCCCGCCTCGCTAGAGGCTTTTCTTGGCAGTGTGGAATCAGGAACTTCGGTACTATAATTCCCTCGTCATCACAGCTCAGCCTTCATGATGAGCGGATTTGCCTACTCATCAGCCTAACTGCTTGAACGCGCATATCCAGCAGCGCGCTTACCCTATCCTACTGCGTCCCCCCATTACTCAAACGGCGGGGAGGTGGTACAGGAATATCAACCTGTTGGCCATCGCCTACGCTTTTCAGCCTCGGCTTAGGTCCCGACTAACCCTGAGCGGACGAGCCTTCCTCAGGAAACCTTAGGCATTCGGTGGACAAGATTCTCACTTGTCTTTCGCTACTCATACCGGCATTCTCACTTCTAAGCGCTCCACCAGTCCTTACGGTCTGACTTCACAGCACTTAGAACGCTCTCCTACCACTGACATCAAAGATGTCAATCCACAGCTTCGGTGATACGTTTAGCCCCGGTACATTTTCGGCGCAGAGTCACTCGACCAGTGAGCTATTACGCACTCTTTAAATGGTGGCTGCTTCTAAGCCAACATCCTGGTTGTCTAAGCAACTCCACATCCTTTTCCACTTAACGTATACTTGGGGACCTTAGCTGGTGGTCTGGGCTGTTTCCCTTTTGACTACGGATCTTATCACTCGCAGTCTGACTCCCATGGATAAGTCTTTGGCATTCGGAGTTTGACTGAATTCGGTAACCCGTTGGGGGCCCCTAGTCCAATCAGTGCTC
>NZ_CP009919.1 GCF_000832985.1 Priestia megaterium NBRC 15308 = ATCC 14581 | reverse complement strand
CCAGCTTCTCTTAAAGAGATTTTGATTCACCATTGGAAGCCATTGTTAATTTGTATCGGAATCGTTCTCTTTTATAATACGATGAGCTATATGGTTCTTACTTATATGCCTTCCTATTTATCAGACGAGCTAGGTTATGGTGAAAAGAAAGGACTATTCTTAGTTCTAATTGTTATGATTGCTATGATTCCATTTGTCCTAGCAATGGGGTATTGGAGTGACCGTATTGGTCGAAATCGCATTGTTAAAGGAGCTTTAATCGGGACAATTATTCTGAGTATACCAGCTCTTATGATGATTGGTAATGGAAATAGCTACACTGCCTTTTTAGGTTTGTTTATTATTGGTATTCTATTATCTGCTTTCCAGGGAGTTCTTCCTGCTACATTACCGTCTTTATTTTTTACAAAAGTACGGTATGGTTCACTTGCTATTACGTATAATGTTTCTACCTCTATATTTGGTGGAACTACCCCTCTAGTTGTGGCTTGGTTAGTAAGTGTTACGAAGAATAAAATGGTTCCTGCTTACTATCTCATGGCTGTTTGTGTGATTGGGCTTATCATTGTCGCCTTCTTTGTTAAAGAAACAGCTGGTAGATCACTACGTGGATCTGCTCCAGCAGTAGATAATGCAAGTGAAATTGAACAAGTATTGAAAAATCCGGATGAAGCCCTTTGGTGGGAAGAAGAAGTTAAACACGGAAATATTAATCATAGTGTAATGGATTCTAGGCAAGAAAATGCAGAGAACGTACGTTAGATCAATTTCTAATAAGTAATGAATTTTTATAAAAAATTTACCTTTGTATTAATGAATATACAGTTTGCAAGAGAAGCTCAAACATTTTATATGAAAATGTTTACCTTTTAGCTTATCCTAAGACATATATTATTTTTTAAGGAAAGACGATCCTTTGGGCATCTTTTCTTGTTAATTTTATTTGTTATAAAGACAAATACGCCCTTTTTCTACATGGTGTGTAATGAGTAAATAATTTTCTATTCAATATATTAATCATTACTTATAAAGCAGTAGATAATTGATTGTTTTTTAAATATATGTATATAAAATAATAGCTATTGTCAGAGAAGAGGCCCTTATGAGATTTCAAGGGCCTTCTTACTGATCAATCTCTATAATATCCATTATGTTAACTAAAAATATATGAGAGAGACTTTGATAATTTAACAAAGTACCTCAACTGTAAATCCTCCAGGTGCCTCTACATAAAATGTATAACCATGTAATTGTTTTGGAGGTTCGACATTAAATCCATCTTCTTTTAACCGTTGATTAATTTTATTTACCTGCTCTTCATTCTCTTGGGGGAATCCAATATGGAAGGTCTTTGGATAGTTGACTTTGCTTCCCTTCATTAAAGTTAGTACAAAACCATCTTCATCATGCATTATAGCAAAACCTTTACCCCTGTTTGCCCTGCATGTCATACCAAAATAAGTTTCCAAAAATTCTTGAGTAGCAGGAACATCTGTAACTGTTAGGTTGAGGTGATGAATTTTCATGTTTTCATCCTTTCTTAAATATATTCAATAATAATTCTTGTGTCGTATCCTATAAAAACCATTAATTAGATGAACAGTTTACTCTATGAATGTAAATATTTATCTATATCTCTTTTAACCATTCGTTTTACTTCTTCAAAAGCTTTTGTTTGCCCTTCGTAAAATATAGAGCTGTTTAAATCCTTTCTTTTTTCTGCATCCTTAGACCATCTTTCCGACCTTTCAATTAACTTATCTAGTACCTCAACCAACTTCTCACTTCCCACGACTACCCCACCTTTAACTGGAAATTTTTACACAACCAATTATTCATAATATCTTCTACAGTTTTTATAGAATTCCTGTTTAACAAGTTTCTTTTATATAAGTCTTAAGATACACATCTGCATAAAAACAAATATATGTATAAGAACAACAACCAATATATATATATATAATATGCGTATCAGAATTACTAATAAGTTTATATACCAATTGTATATAATATTTTATTTTATATTATGTAAAAGAGTAATGATTAACGTATTTTATTAAAAATAGAGTTAACTATTACTTATATTGTAGAAAAACCCACAATTTGTCGTCATCTAGAGTAAATGATACAACTTACATTTTTATAAGTTAGTTATACCTTTTACACATCCACTATAAAAACTTTCAATCTGTAACTTTGCATTAATATAATATAGTAAATAATTAAAAAATAGAAAGAAAAGGAGTGTGTTGTGTGATCAATAGTTCTAGTAAAATCATTATCATTGAAGATGTGATGGACACGTTAGCTATATCATCAAAGAAAACCATTTATACATACCTTTAACGAGGAAAATCAATCTATTTGTCGTCACTGAGAGTAAATAGTAAAATTTATAATTTAAATGAAATACTTTACTATTTACTTATTAAAAAGTTTTTTATAGATTCTGAACGTATGTTATGGTCACAATCTTCACAAGTATATTTACCTTTTGTATTTTCTTTAACTTGCTTAAAATTCAATGTACCTTCATATATTTTAAATTTTTTCCAATAACCTGTACGAATTAATTCATAATAAAAAATCACAAATTCCTTCTTCCCTTAATATTAGTATATAAAAACATTTGAAAAGAGATACATCAGATGAATAGCTTATACACATGTAGTTACCATTATGTGAATTATAAAAATCAGGTAACAAAAAATCCTCATGTACCACGAGCTTTCAATGCTAAATAATTGAGTAAGTATTAGTTTTTGTTGACTTTTTTTAATAAGGATTTTATAATACTCATTGTATTTTAAATTCTAAGGAGGATTATTAAAAAATGACACACTTTATGAGACTTCGTTTCCCAACTTTGAACCAGTAATTGAATATGTTCAAAGGCTCTGTTTGTGTATACAGAGTAAACGGGATTAGTCTGTCCTTTTTTAATAATCTTTATTTCACATAGAAAATATGTAATGTAAAGAAAGGCGGATCATTTTGCCTTTCTTTATTTATGTATAATTTTCCTTCTTTTTTCTAAGTAAAAGGAAGGTCTATTTGGTGACGACTACCTTAGCTTACCCTCTAATCTAATAAGGATGGGTCTCTTCCCTTTACTCTTAATCACAGGCAGATTGCCTGTGATTTTTTTATTTCGAAAGGAAGAGGTCTCATGCCAAAAAAAATAAAAAGTGCAAAACGTGTGAATGAGTTTGAATCATTATTTAAATGCCCATTCTGTGAAAATTCAATGAGGGTCGTCAATGACAGAAGCCTAATATGTGCTAAAAAACATACTTTTGACTTCGCAAAACAAGGATATGTAAACTTATTGCCCCGTCCCTCGAACAGTCATTACACGAAAGAATTGTTCGAAGCAAGGCATAAAATCATTATGGAAAGTAACTTATACACTTCTATGCATAAAACGATTACGAAAATGATAAAGGAGCATATGGATGTTGCTATCAATCCTTTTACGGTTCTAGATCTAGGGTGTGGAGAAGGCTCCCATTTACAAAAAATTGTGGACGAGTGTAAAAGTCCAGCAATAACTGGCATTGGTCTAGATATTTCAAAAGAAAGCATCATTATGGCTTCTAAGAAATACAAAGATTCAATTTGGCTTATAGGAGATTTAGCAAAATCACCGCTAGTCGATGAATCGGTTCATGTGATTCTTAATATCTTTTCTCCTTCAAATTACAAGGAATTCAAGAGAACTTTAGTTCAAGATGGACTGGTCATTAAAATTGTTCCTCGTCCCAACTATTTAAAGGAACTACGAGAATTTCTCTTCAACAAAACTGAAAAAGAGATCTATAGAAATGATAAAATCGTGTCGCTTTTTAAAAAGCATTTCTATCTACTGGATGTATTCAGTTTGAGTTATACAATGAACCTTAATCAGGCAGAGCTTAAAAATTTGGTTCAAATGACTCCTCTTGCCTGGTCTTCAGATAAAGGGCGTATTAATACGTATATAAATCAGGATTCTGCTGAGGTCACGATAGATTTAGATATTTTAATTGGAGTAAATAAGTAATTGGAAAGAAAATTACAATCGCACTAATAAATTGGAGGTAGTGAATGGTGGAAAAAGTATGTATAGAATTAGAAAATATTGAACTCTCCTTTTTAGATCAATTAGTATTAGATATCCCTCGACTAACCGTACATCAGTTTGATCGAATTGGGATTGTTGGAAAAAATGGAGTTGGAAAGAGTACGTTATTAAAATTAATGGCCGGTCAAGTTATGCCCGATAGAGGTCAAATAAATTGCTTTGTAGATTTTGCCTATTTCGACCAGCTGACTACCCCCGTTGACGAAGAAGTAGACTACGAGTTGGTAGGAAAGCTATCTATACCTCAAACAGAGGTTGATAATTTAAGTGGTGGTGAACAAACACGCCTGAAGTTAGCTCAATTATTTTCTACCTATCATGAAGCTTTATTGATTGATGAGCCGACAACCCATTTAGACTTAGCTGGTACACAGTTTTTCATTGAGGAATTAACTTATTATTATGGTGCACTTGTTCTTGTGAGCCATGATCGTTATGTACTAGATAACCTTGTGACAAAAATTTGGGAAGTAGAAGACGGATTTGTAACGGAATATACAGGTAACTATTCAGATTACCTAACACAAAAAGAGCTGCAGCGACAGCGACAACAAGAACAGTATGAAAAGTATATGAAAGAAAAAACTCGTCTTATAAAGGCGGCAGAGGAAAAGATGAAAAAGGCTGATAAAATTACACAGGCAAATGGACATATATCAAAAAAGGAAACGAAAGCCAAGGCGAATAAAATGTTTATGACTAAATCAAAAGAGACAAGCCAAAAAGCTGTTCAACGGGCAGCAAAAGCGATTGAACAGCGAGTGGAACAACTTGAAGCAGTGAAGGCGCCAGAAAAAGAACAAAGCCTTCATTTTCATCAACCAACAGCGCTCAAGCTACACAATAAGTTCCCAATTATGGCTAATCAATTAACGCTAAAGGCAGGAAACAAAATTCTTCTTAAAGAAGCAAGTTTTCAATTCCAATTAGGCAGCACCATCGCGATTACGGGAAATAACGGTTCAGGAAAAACAACTCTCCTTCGTCATATTTTACAGCAAGGTGAAGGTATAACGATGTCTCCTAAAGCAGTCATTGGATCTTATGAACAAATCGGCTATCAATTTGAAAAGGATGAAACTGTACTAGCATTTATGAAAGAACGAAGCGATTACGGCGAAAGCAAGATACGCTCCGTCCTTCACGAAATGAACTTTACAGGTAATGATTTAAGAAAAAATGTCCGCAATTTAAGTGGAGGAGAAGCGATTCGTCTCGTATTGTGTCAGCTTTTTTTAGGAAGATATAACGTTTTGGTTTTAGACGAGCCGACAAATTTTTTAGATGTTTTTTGTATTGAAGCGTTAGAACGCTTTTTACAAGCTTATGAAGGCACTGTTCTTCTTGTTTCACATGATCGCATGTTTATTGATCGTGTAGCAGATTGTATCTATATCATTGAACATCAACAACTAAAATTCAAAAATTAATCGTAAAAAAACAGCTCATTTTTTTACTTTGACTGAGATAATAAATAGATTAAAAAGAATTCAATATTAAATAAACAAGCCATAACAAATCAAAACATTGCAGAATTCATTTAAAGGAATGGATTCTAGATAATTATATTTATGGCAGAAACGTTGGAGGTACTTTATGGAATCAAAAATCAATTCTAAAGCAATATTAATAACCTTCTTGATTGGTGCATTCTTTGCAGTATTAAACGAAACCCTATTGAATATTGCATTAACAGAGTTAATGACCGTATTCAATGTTGATGCACCAACTGTCCAATGGTTAGCAACTGGATTTATGCTTGTAATGGGTGTTTTAATGCCCATTTCAGCTCTATTAATTCAATGGTTCACCACAAGGCAAATGTTTATAGGTATAATGACTGTTTTTTTAATTGGAACATCTATTGCTGCTTGTGCAATAAATTTCCCCATGCTGTTAGCTGGACGTATGATACAAGCAATAGGTACTGGGTTATTAATACCTGTTATTATGAATGCCTTACTTTTAATTTATCCAACTGAAGTTCGTGGAAAAGTAATGGGGACATTTGGGTTAGTCATTATGTTTGCTCCTGCAATCGGTCCTACTTTATCAGGGGTAATTGTTGACTTGTTAGGTTGGCGTTGGTTATTCATGATCGTTATTCCTTTTGGTGTATTTTCAATCTTATTTGCTTTGAAATACTTGCAAAACGTCGGAGAAGTTACACGTCCAAGTGTAGACATTTTATCGATTATTCTATCTACAATTGGAATCGGAGGAATCATTTATGGATTTAGCAGTGCAGGAGAAGATCCTCAAGGGTTTATGTCAATTTGGATCTTTTCTGTTATATTGCTCAGTTTGATTAGCTTATTGCTATTCGTATTGCGTCAATTGAAGCTAGATGAACCATTATTAGATGTCCGTGTGTTTGCATATAAAAATTATACACGGGGTATCATTCTTTTTGTCATTGTTATTATGGCAATGTTTGCATCTGAAATTGTAATGCCAATGTATCTACAAGGGCCCTTGGGTTATTCTGCAAAGGTCGCTGGTTTATTGCTTTTACCAGGAGCATTATTGAATGGGTTAATGTCACCTACTATGGGGAGTTTATTCGACAAGTATGGACCAAGGAAGCTTATGATTCCTGGTACAGTTGTATTAGTTGGAGTCATGTTATTCTATAGCAACATTAATCCTTCTTTACCGATCTGGTCGTTCATCCTTGTGTATATCGTATTGATGATGTCCATTTCAGCAATCATGATGCCGGCTCAAACCAATGCATTTAATGAATTACCAAAGAACTTATATCCTCATGGAACAGCGATTGCTAATACATTACAACCTATCGGAGGAGCATTAGGAGTTTCGATCTTTATAAGTATTATGAGTCAAGGTAGCAAAAATTTCTTAGAAGAACAATCTGTCTCTAAAACTGAGCAAATGATGAATGAAGCGATGACACATGGTATACACCATGCCTTTTGGTTTGCATTAGCTTTATGTTGTGTAGCTTTCATTATTGCACTATTTATCAAAAAGGCAAGTGCCTCAGAGCATGAACAAGTTTAAAGAGAGAACTGAGAGCAATCTTTCAATTCGATGAGTCAATAGAAGATTTCCTATAAAAGAATCAGAAGGGAAAGCTGTCGAAATTCAAAATTGAAAAAAAAAGAGCTATAATGCATGCTTAAGCACGCAAAAACATGTAATGATCTAGTAAAAGATAATTAAGAAGTATCGTTTAAAGGTGAATAAGTAATTGAAACATTTAGAAAAAATAAAGCTAGCTTAACACAGCTAGCTTTATTTTTAGTTTATAGAATTAGTTAACATAATCACAATTATAGGAAATAAATAATGACATCTTATCTAATAAGATGTCATTACTACTGAACTTAAACACTCTTTAACGTATTTTGTTTAACTGACTCATTTTTATATTTCTCCTGGAACTTATTTAACATAGAAATGTTCGTTTGAACAGGAAGGTTTTTTGCTATATTCATAAGGGTTCGAACATTTTGGGCCTATTTCTCATATTGTATTAGGTATTCATAATTTATGGCCCTAGAAAAGGGGAGGAATCAGCTTTGCAACCTACAGAGAAAGTCAGGGTTAATATACCATTTCCATCACGATGGGGTATCCATGCTGAGATAGCAGGTAGACCGATGGTTTGGGGTGTGCTTATTATTAACTCCATTACAGGTAACAGAGTAACGGGTACAATTAATTTTCGTGGCACTCTTATTCCCATTAATGGATATTGGGATGAGAGTGCCAAACAAATCAGCTTTGATTCACCTTATGCCACATATTCTGGTAACTTAACTATGTTTGATGATTCGACTACTAGAATTCGACATCTTATTTTAACTGGGCGAGTTATTATGAAACCACCTTCTTTATTAGCAGGTAGGAATGGAACTTGGATTGCTACGACAGATACAACTCTCATAGGACCTGCCGTTACCAACAGTGACTTGCCTCCCGTTGGGGCCTTTCTAACATCAAATATACTCCATAGTGGACTTGAACGTTGAGGAAATCCCTTAAAAAATGAGAGTGTTTTAAAGGGGAGACTTACCAATAATTATTGGGGTAATCAATTATATAAGGGCCGAATAAAATATAAACTTATATACCCTAAACAACTTAAAAATAAAAAACTAACTTTTTTCTCACTCAAAGTTAGTTTTTTATTTTTAATGATATAGAATAATACAGCACTTTATAAAATTATAGGGAATTTTTAAAAAGTATTATAAATGTTTTCGCATGTTTCGGCTTTTGGTTGATAAAAGCAATGAAGCTTATATCGAGCAACAAGAGGTTGTTTGTACCATGTTGAAGGGCACTTTTGAGGAGGTCTGAAATACCATAAGCTATATTTTGCAGGCCAACTACGTTCTCCTCTGACAGATCGACGTGCCAAACGTTTTTCACTTTCTCGTGCTCTTTGATAGAAATAGCCTTTTTGAGTAGCTTCAAATGCATGGGGTTGATAAATCATTTGTGGAATGGTTCTCAGTCCTTTAAAATCAGAGCAATTTGCTCTGATTCGATTAATTCCTACGTTTCCTATAAGAAGCATCCCTTGTACACCCTCACCTTCACCTTCTGCTCTAAGTAATCTTGCTAGAAGAGCGATATCTGAAGTTGTAGCTTTAACAACTGCCATAATTTCACCTCCAACAATTATGATATTTCTTTATAGCTTGTATAATGTTCTTTTCACTATTTCACATCTTATAATTAGCCCCCTACTCTTCGATAACAGGATACCCCATTACTATGGGATGAAAGAAGTAGATTTTTCCTCTTTCTATACATACATTCCTGATAACGAAGCAAACTACTCAAGAGAGGTATCACTTTTAATACCTTGATACGTTACTGAAAAAACTCCTGGTCAACAGCAGGAGTTTTTTCTGTTTTTAAGCTGTATACGATATACAGCCTTAGTTAACATAATGTCTCTTTCCGGTACACATCACAAAAAAGAACCCTTCTCGCATAAGGGTTCTCATAAGGCTACGATTTCTACTTTATGCAGCTTTTTATACATCCTTGGTGTCACAAGGTTTCTCTTAGCGATGAAAGTCAGAAAAGTGTATAAAAAGCCCACCTTTTATACATATGCTCAAAGTTGCCTTACATTGATTTAATTATAAAATAGTCGTAAAATTATTCTGACTACTTTTATGATTTGTAATGTTGTCAAAACCCTTAATATAAAAAGCCGCCTCTCTTAGGGACTGACCCCTGTTTTTGAGACAGGGATCAAAACACCTTTTAAACGACCAGTTGCCGATATTGTACAGGTGACTGGTTGTTTAGTTTTGTTTGAATACGGGCATTGTTATAGTAAGTAATATAGTTTTTGACGGTTTGCTCTACGATGGTGGTCGTAGTGTATGTCAACTCGTCAAGGTAGAACGTTTCAGACTTTAGCGAGGAATGAAACGATTCGATAGAGGCATTATCTGCGGGAGTCCCTTTGCGGGACATACTCATGGTAATGCCTCTTTCTTTGATTTTTTGTTGATAAGCATACGATGTGTACACAGAACCTTGATCGCTATGCAACGTACATCCTTCAGGCAAAGAAGGAAGTTGGCTTAACGTATCTAAAACAAACGCTACGTTTTGACAATCACCAATGGAATACGCAATGATTTCTCCGTTAAATAAATCTTGAATACTTGAAAGATACAACTGTTTAGGTCCAAAAGGCAAGTAGGTAATATCCGTAACTAGTTTTTGAAGTGGACGATCAGCTCGAAATTCACGATTTAATACATTCCCTGCAACCTGATAAGGTTGCCCTGTTCGCTGACGTTTCTTCCGTTTTACACGACATTGCCAACCATACTTCTGCATGGTACGCTGCACAAACTTATGATTAATCTTCATCGTTCGATTGAGTAATGCTGTAATCTTTCGATAGCCATATCGAAACTTGTGTTTATGACATTGTTCACCCACTTGTTGTTCCATCCATTTTTTTAATGTAGCCCGTTGTTTATGGTGCTTCCAACGATAGTAAGTAGATCGAGGGATATCAAGATGTAAACAAATTTGATAAATAGGTACCTGACCTTTCAATTCTTCCACCACATTCACTACAATTTCTGGTACCACTTCCTTTCCAATTCCTTGTACTTTTTAAGATCTCAATCTGTTGCTTTAACTGCCGGTTCTCTGCCTTCAATTTAGACGTCTCGCTATCAAATTCTGGACCTTTCCCATACGAATATTGCTTGCCTACAGGCTGTTCGAATCGATGCATTTCCCCATTTTTATACCATGTCATCCACGTTTTTAATTGGGTATGATTACGAATATTCAGTTGTGATAATACTTCTTTTACAGGTACACCAGCTAATCTCATTTCAATGGCTTTTAACTTTACTTCTACCGGATAACTGACTCTTGTCCCCATAGAAAAAACACCTCCAAGTTATTGTTAGGTACTACATACCCGTTTTTTAACTTAAAGGTGTTTTTTATTTGTCTCACTCTAGGGGGTCAGTCCCGCTTGTAAAAAAGTAAGGAAAGGTTTTTTTATTTATTAGAAATTTTTATAATCAACATTGATGTTATTTAATTGTTCTGTTAAGTATTGCTCTTTTACCTGACCATTAGACTGGAGCTCTTTTGGATAGTATTTAGTATTAAATACAGGAGCACCTTTCTGAATCCATTTTTTTCTATGAAGTCTATGGGTTTCAGGGATATCCATGAAAACTCCTTCTTCTATCTCTACATCGTCATCATCACCAAATTGAAAACCGCAGCAAATACAAATTTCAAACGATGCTAGACCAGATTCATCATAAGCAGCTTCCTCTAGATTTTTATATCCACAAACTGGACAAACATATTTCAATACTCTCAGCCTCCATATTATTGTCTATTGAAATATTCTCTACCTTTAGCCTTGTTAGGGTGTTTAGGTTTAAAGAAAGTTTTTATTACATCATTTTTTGTAAGAACTAATAGCTCATTGGTATTAGTATTATACTTTAGTATATCTCCATTAGAGCGCTTCTTTGTCAATACATGTTTAGCATCAACGCCAGCAAGAGATTGCGCTCTTGTTAAATACTGAGATTTAGAAATGTTACCAAATTCAGCTTTATGATCTTTATAATGTGAATCTAATAAACTACTATTAGAGAATTTTAATTTTTTCAAATCTTTAGTAGTAGCTTTTTTACCATACTTAGATACTGCTTTACTTACAATTGATTTACCGTGTTTCTTTATAGCGTAGTTTATACCAAATCTAGCCACTTGTATAGCGATTAAAATTAAAGGATACCAAGAAGCTTGGACCTCTGTAGTATCAACCTTATATTCTTCACCAGTTTCAATATCTCTTAAAGTAGCAACAAAATCTTCTCCGTTAACTTCACTTAGGAAAACTTCAAAATTTTGCTGAACTAGCTCACCAGATTCATTTTCTAGCTCGGCAGAAACCATCATCTCATTGCTTTCTAAATCTAGTTCTAGTTCTCCTTGTGCAGATAAATCATCTGTTTCTATTGTTGTTTCAATAATTTCAGTTTCATCAACGACTGTACTTTCTATTTCAACATTACTATCCTCTAAAGTTTCTCCAAACATATCTTCAGTTTCTGTTTGTAACTCTTCGTTGTCAATTGGAGTTAGTTCTTCATTCTTTTCCTCTGATTTATTGACCTCTGAGATAGCTGAGGCGTAGTATGGACCTGCATTCGAAAAAATAAAAACAGCAGCCAAAAGACTTAATACATATTTCATTTAAAGTATTCCCCTTATTAGTATATTCTAAATAACTCTGGTATTAGCTTTATTTAAACTGTACTAAACCATTACCATATTCGTTATCTAGTCCTTTTTCTCCTAAATCCTTAGAAGACGTTTTTAACTCTGTTAATACAGCATCAAAATTTTGAACGTTCGGTTTTTTAGCTAGAATATTAGCTATAATTCCGGATACATATGCAGCTGAAAAGGAGGTTCCACTAACGGTGATAATTTTTTTGGTTGGAGTTAAAACAGGGATATCTACCCCAGGAGCAACAAAATCTATCTTTCCTTTCGCTGCAAATTTATCTCTCTCCATTTGTTTGTTAACAGATGATACAGAAATAACATTATTATATTTAGCAGGATAGTCGGCAGAAAAACCTAAAGTGTTGCCTGCAGCAGCAACTACTATAATATTATTATCAACTGCATAATCAATAGCCTGCTTCAGAGTTGGATCATCTTTCTGAAATCCAAAACTAAGGTTAAGAATATCTACATTCTGTTTTATACTCCACTCAATACCGTTAACAACATCTTTAATTTCACCACCTCCTTTATCGTTAAGTACTTTGACATCGTATATTTCAACATTTGGAGAAATGCCTTGGATGGTCTGTTTATTAGAAGAAGCTCCAATTATTCCAGCTATAGCTGTTCCATGACCAAACTTATCTTTAGTGATATTAGTCTCTCGTCTAGCATCAAAAGACTTTACTATTTTTTCTTTTAATAAAGGGTGAGAATTGTCAATGCCACTATCTAATATGGCTACTTTCACGGGCTCAGTAGGCATAGAGATTCTAGTATTATTAGGAAATAGGGGACATAAAGACCAGTTTTTTTTGCAATCAGTTTGAGAGAATGAAACTTCAATAGATTGGTTGTCACAACTTACTAATAAAAATAGAATTAAAAACGATAATAATAACCTTTGTAACATACAAGTACCTCTTACTTATTTCATAGGATAAAAAAACTATCATTTGGATAAAAAAACTAAAAATACCTTCATTAACCAATACTATTGTATTATATTGTGGTAGGACTTTTATGTAAAGTAAGAATTTAAAAAAGGTGTGGATATCAAAAAATATCTACTATGAATAATAAATCACTATTAAAAGGTGTCTAACAATTCATAGTCAAAGTAGGGCTCATCCATAAGGTTATTTACAATACCGTTAAAATAGCCAAACTTGTTTTGCATTTTTGTGTTATCTTTTACCTTTATCACAAGCTCTTTAAATGCTCTAACACCAATGTTCAGTTCTTGTTGTGGAGTAAATGCTCTTTCAGAAGTAGCATAGTTTACTACTTGGTTGCATTGCTTCACAACTTTCCACAATTCTTGAATCGTTTAAGCTTCTGTATAATAGCAGCTTGTTAAGTCAGCAAATATTTCTGTACCAATGAGCAATGAAGTTTGCTTTTGAAAAAGTTTTAATAACTTTATTTGCTGAAATAGGAACATCATTACGTTTATTATTAATCTTTTGTTTTAGAGAATTAGCAGTTGTTTTAATGGCTGGACACTTCTCGGACTCTTTAGAGATAGTCTTGTCAGTCATATCTTTAATTGGCAAAATTAACACAGGTTTTGTCATAATGTATTTTTAAAACTGCCAACTATCTGCCTATTTAGTTATAGGTAAAATAATTGAAAGATAAAGATTAAGTGACGAGGACAACCCATAGCATCTATAATCCAAGCACACCTTAAATCACTACCTACTCCTCCCTTACTGCAGTAAGCGTAGATAATATCAACATTTATTATAAAAAGATCAATTATTTTTTCTATAAAATGTTAAATTATGAAATTTATTGTTTGTTTACTTGTTAATATAACACTTTTATCAACCCAGTAAAAAAAGGGTTCCTAACAAAATACATGATTAGTTGTTCTATTGATCTAGAGAAAGGATATAATTGTATTAGTCTAAAGAGAGATAAATAGAAAAGAGTGATCAACCTAGAAGAAATAAAAGAGCAAGAAATCGATCTTGATAAAGTGTATGACTATGCTGAATTTCCGGATAAGGTCAGTGGCAGATGCGACAACTGCAATTCATCTTACTTCAAAAGTTCTGTAAAAGGTGGCGTTTTTTTACGCGAATGTCGGGAATGCAGCATGAAGAAGAGTATCTAAGTATAGAGGATTATATAGTAAAAGGAGAAGGGTTTTTACTCTTCTCCTTTTTATGTAAATGTTGTTGTATTTACTCATTTTTTAGAATCTGAAATATATACCTTATTACACTGCTGATGTCTTTTATTACAATCTACTTTAGAAGTCAAGGCAGCCGTTGATCGTTCTTCTATTACCCTCTAATGATTACCTATTACTTCCTGTTCTGTCATCGTAAAAGTACGAAGTTTCCGAGGAATAAAAGCTCTTATCTCTTCTTCCTTATATCCGATTTGCATTATTTTACGATCTTGTATAATAATAGGTCGTTTAAGTATAAAAGGATGGTTCTTTATCAAATCATACAGACCCTGTAACGACAGTGCATCTATCTCTATATTTAAATTTTGAGGGATCTTTGACCTTGTAGAAATAATTTCATCTGTACCCTTTTCTGTCATACTAAGAATATTTTTAATTTCATCTTCTGTAATAGGTTCATACGATAGATTTCTCTCAATATAATCAATTTGATGTTCCTCAAGCCAAGCCTTTGCTTTTCGGCAAGAAACGCAGCTGGTTGTCGTATATAGATGAATCATTTTTCACACCTCATCTGTATGTATTTTTTCTATCTTTATTAATCAATGCAAATAAAAGTATATAGATTTCTAATAAGTAAAAGCCACTTGTATACTACAAGTGGCTCTTTGCTACGTTGAATGCATTAGATGATTCACGTATTATTCCCATCACTATTATAGCATAACCTATCTGGTTAATATATCTTTGTTTTAATGCTAATGACAGCAAATGAAGCCATCACATATCCATCTGCTACTGCATTTTGATACGCTGGATGACACATGACTAATCTTGATGAGGAATATATATAGCCCCTACCTCATATTAAAGATTCTGTTCACATTTAAAGATAAGAAAATCATATGTTGTAAAATATGAAGATAGAAAAAAGATTACCTATTAGATGATAAGGTAATCTTTTTTTCTTCATTTTATTAATGTCGAAGGTTATTAATTTCTTCTTGTGATAGCCCTGTAAGGTCACTTATCGTTTTATTGTCTATCCCTTTTTGAATCATGCCAAGAGCCATTGTTTTAATGGTTTCTTTTCTGCCTTCTTCTCTTCCTCTTTTCTCTCCAAGGTTCTCAGCTCTTCTTAAAGCAGATTTTTCATCTAATAAAGCCTTTCTTCTTGCTTCATAAGCGAGTAAGACTTCAGGATCTTGACTGACACGTTCCCATTCATCTATTGCTTTTTTCAATACTTGATCTTCTTGCATCGCAATCTCCTCCAGTACTTGAGTGATTTCTTCATCTTCCGATGCTTCAAGTAACAATAACCAACGTACTAATTGATCTTCCCTTGGATCAACTTCTTTTTTACGCCATTTAATAAGTAATTTAGGAAGTTCCATAAAATGAATTTCTAACATATCCGTTAGTAACAACTTTTCTTCGCGCTCATACAATTGAAACACTGAATGATAATGATTGATATGAGATAAATAACGGAAGTTGACAATGTTAATGGTAATAGTTTGACACAGCTCCCCATAGTCCATGCCTTCCTTCATTTGACTACTATACATCTTAGACCAATAGTAAAGTGTTCTTTTTTCCATATCATGTTTATTATTAAGTTGAATTTCAATGTTTATACGAGTTCCATCTTCTAATCGAGCGTGAACATCAAGAATAGAGCGTTTATCTTCCTGATTTTCTTTATTAAAATGCGGGTCTAATAGATAAACCGTCTTAATTTTCTTTTCTTCTGGTAAACGTAGAGCTGCATTTAAAAATGCAGTTAAAATAGATTCATTTCCATGCGTTCCAAAAAGAGATTTAAAGGCAAAATCGACACGTAGGTCTAATCGTTTTGTCATTATATCCTCCATCAGTTGTTCTTTTCTCTTAGTATAACATGAGTTGTACTTTTTCTTCTTCAGAATGTGTTTCATTCATCATGAAGATGATTTTTTAAAAAAAAGCATTCAGCACCTTAATTGAAACAGCTTAAGGGTTACTAAAGCTATAAAGGTAGTTGAATTTACATAAATCAAATAACTATATGCACTTTATGTTTATACCGATATAAATAAAAAAATACACTCTCCCCAGAATTATATTTCTTTTAACAGACAATAAGAAAGAATGTGACTGCTAAAATAGCATGGCTCTTTCTCACTTTTGGTGAAGGTGCTTTATAGATGATATAGTGAAATAAAAAGGAGCGAATCTCAACATGCCTTTTTCTTCTTTCACTAATATAGAATGCTTACGAGTTATACAAGAAGATCAATCTTATATGTATCTAGTAAAATCTAAACATTCCTCTTGTATATGTCCGTCTTGTCATACTCTATCTCACCGTATTCATAGCCAATATGTTCGATCCCTTCAGGATGTACCGGCGTATGGTAAAACAACATATATAAAGATACAAACACGTAAGTTTTTTTGCGATGACTGTAGTTGCCCACAAGCTATTTTTACAGAAAGATTTACGTGGTTAGGGACCTATCAACGCAAAACCAAACGTTTACAAGAGATGTTAAAGTCAATCGCACTATCTACGAGCTGCAAAGTAGCATCTCGGCTGTCTAAGCATCTAGGTATTGTAACCAGTCATCATACGCTTTTACGCCTGCTTCATAAATTGAAGCTGCCTTCTTATGAACCGCCGGTTCATATTGGGATTGATGACTTTGCATTTAAGAAGCGTTGTCGTTACGGTACGATTATTATCAATCAAGAAACCCGAAGACCCATCGCTATTTTAAATGGGAGAGATAAAGAAACAGTCGTAAAATGGCTCGAACAGCATCCAACGATTCAAACGGTGACTCGTGATGGTTCTTTCACATACGCTAAGGCTATCTCTCAAGCGCTGCCTCATGCTTATCAGATTACGGACCGTTGGCATATTCTGAAAGGTTTATTTACAGCAATTCGAGAGACCTTACAACAATCTTTTCCATCTATATGGAGAAAAACAGAATATAAAAATCCTACAACAGAACCACTTATTATCCGCAAGACAGATGTTCAACGCCATCAGTATGCTGAGCAAGTTTGGCAACGCGCCTTAGAAGTGAAAGAGTGGAAAGAAAAAGGGAAATCCATTGCTTGGATTTCGCGTCAAATGCATATTTCACGTAATACGGTCTATAAAGATTTAAGACGCAAGAAAAAAGAGCCTATTAGTCGTGTAAGACTATTAGATCCATTCCTAAATCAATTACGTCAATGGAACCTATCTGGGTGGACGACGAGTCGTATGGAGGCAGAACTTAAAAAGATAGGCTATACAGGATGTCGCTCTACTTTAAATGAAGCCGTTTCGAGAATTCGTCATGAATATAGAGCCAGTGCCACAACGCATTCTTTGTCTAGAGCTTCCCTACTGTGGAAAATATGGAGTGAAAAGAATAGAAACTGGTTAGATTCATTACCTTCGGCATGTTTAAAAGAGTTTCCATTAATACCACAATTATTTGAAGTGACACGTAAATTTAGAAACATCGTGAGTAAACGTAGTAATCAAGGCATACCTGGTTGGATTGAAACATGTAAAATGTATTCGTTTCCAGCTCTCGATACCTTTATAACCTATATAGAAAAAGATTTACAAGGGGTAATGGCTGCTTGTGTTGATCCTTTAAGTAATGGGCTATCTGAAGGACATATACATCGTGTGAAGATGTTAAAACGTATGATGTATGGTCGGGCAAGTGATGAGCTGTTGAAAAAACGAGTGCTCATACCATTATTATAGGTAGAGTTGTTTTTCTGAAAAAATAATGCATGTCTTTGACATATAGCGACGTTTACCTTCACCAAAAGTGAGAAAGAGCCAATAGCATTAACACTACACGCTCGAATAGCGTGAACAAAAATGCTGAAATTCGTGAACACTTCCTTAAACAATAATCTATCACGTAAGATAAAGATACGATATTTACGTGATGGAGGATGGAAAGGTGGATAAATGGAACGTGTACATGAATATTAAACGCTTAAGAAAACAAGGATTCACAATTACTCAGGTAGCTAGAAAATTAGGCATTTCGAGGAATACCGTGTATAAATACATGAAAAAAGATCCTGAGGAAATGGCCTTATGGATGGCTAGTTCTCATAAAAAAAGTAGAAAGTTAGATAGATATAAAGAGGTTATTTTAGGTTGGCTGGAAAAGCATTCAGACTTAACAGCTGCACAAATTCAAGACTGGTTAAAAGAACAGTATCCCGACGTCAAAGTTGGTGATAGCACAGTGCGAATGTATGTCGCATCCCTTCGGGATGAATACGGTATTTCCCGAACCGTGCCTACGCGACAATATGAAGCCATTCCAGATCCCCCGATGGGACAGCAAGCACAAGTTGATTTTGGAACATGTAAAGTACGAAAAGGAGAAAAAACAACAGAGATACGTTTATGGTTCATCACATTCGTATTGTCACACTCTCGTTTTAAATATGTGGAATGGTTAGACAGGCCCTTCACAACAAAGGATGTCATTAACGCACATGAACGAGCCTTTGAATATTTTGGAGGAATGCCGAAGGAAATTGTGTACGACCAAGATATCTTAATCTCGGTGAATGAAAATGGGGGAGATATTCAGCTAACAGAAGCGTTTCAAGGATATGTCACCTATCGGAAATTCAAGGTCCATCTATGTAGAAAAGCAGATCCTGAAAGCAAAGGGAAAATTGAGAACGTCGTTGGATATATTAAAAAGAACTTTGCCAAACACCGCCCTTTTTATAACTTAGAAAAATGGAACGAAAAAGCCTGGGATGGTTAGAGCGTACAGCCAATCGAAACATTCATAATACAACAAAAAGAGACCTATTGAGGTACACCAACTCGAAAAGGAACACCTTCAATCGATCTCTTTCATTCAGAACAATCTTAGTATAACAAGGATTGTACGTAAGGACAATACCATTCGATTTCGTTCAAATCGTTATTCAGTTCCGATTGGAACATACAAACCTACAGAAGAAACCACTGTATACCTTACGGTCACAGCAGAACAAGAGTTGATTATACAAAAACAGAGCTCAAGTGATATCATTCTTGCCAGGCACCCACTTTCACTAGACAAAGGGAAGCTTATTCAACACCGAAACCATAGGAGAGATTGGAGTAAAGGCATACCCGAATGGATTGATAAGATGAGCCAACAATTTGAAGATTCCACTCAAGCCTATGAATATCTAGAGAATGTTCGTCAGAACTATCCGAGATACATCCGGGATCAGCTTCAAATTATAGAAAATATCCGTACAAATTATCCTACAACTATCCTTACACAAGCATTAGATCTTTGTATGCGTAAAAGCTTTATAGTGCAAATGACTTTCGTGATGTGATTCAGGTACTCACCCAGAGAAACCCTCAACAATTACCATCTAAAGATACTTTTACACACCACCATCGATTGAAACACAAGTCCATTCATCTATAAAAGCAGACACAAGACCTCTGGACATGTATGTATCCATATTGAAAGGAGACGACGAATCGTCATGCGTATAACAAATGAGATGGTGCAGCAAAAACTAGCAGAGTTACAGTTTAAAGAGGTCTCAGTTTCTCTTTCGGAATTTATTCATACGTCTGAAAAAGAACAAGATTCATATCAAGCTTTTTTATATCGTATTTTATCTTTTGAAACTAAGCGCCGAGAGGATAACAAAGTACTAAAACGTTTAAAACTAGCCTCTTTTCCCTATCAGAAGACATTAGAAGACTTTCGAATAGAGGAACAACAGTCATTAAGTACCAAGCAATTAAATCAGCTGCGAGAGCTTACTTGGCTAGAACAAGCATATAATCTTATCCTTTTAGGTCCGCCAGGTGTTGGGAAAACTCACCTGGCAATCGGATTAGGAATAGAAGCTATTTACCGAGGATATAAAGTGATGTTTTTAGCAATGGGTGCGCTCGTACGAGCGCTAAATACACAGGATATTACGAGAAAATCACAAACAATAGTAAAACGTCTTTTAAACGCAGACTTAGTCATCATTGATGACATCATGTATATGGCGATGGATCAACAAGAAGCGAATCTCTTTTTTCATTTTATTAATCAACTGTATGACCGAACCTCTATTGTGTTTACATCCAATAAAGGACCAGAGGAATGGGGAGAACTGATTGGCGATCCGGGTATTACAACAGCTATATTGGATAGGATTATCCACCGAGTAGAAGTCATTCATTTAAATGGAGACAGTTATCGCATGAAAAATCGTTCTACTATCTTTGGATCAATAAGTGTTCATGAATAATTAGCACGGAGTGTTCACGAAGTCGGCTCTTTCTCACTTTTGGTGAAGGTGCTTTATAGATGATATAGTGAAATAAAAAGGAGCGAATCTCAACATGCCTTTTTCTTCTTTCACTAATATAGAATGCTTACGAGTTATACAAGAAGATCAATCTTATATGTATCTAGTAAAATCTAAACATTCCTCTTGTATATGTCCGTCTTGTCATACTCTATCTCACCGTATTCATAGCCAATATGTTCGATCCCTTCAGGATGTACCGGCGTATGGTAAAACAACATATATAAAGATACAAACACGTAAGTTTTTTTGCGATGACTGTAGTTGCCCACAAGCTATTTTTACAGAAAGATTTACGTGGTTAGGGACCTATCAACGCAAAACCAAACGTTTACAAGAGATGTTAAAGTCAATCGCACTATCTACGAGCTGCAAAGTAGCATCTCGGCTGTCTAAGCATCTAGGTATTGTAACCAGTCATCATACGCTTTTACGCCTGCTTCATAAATTGAAGCTGCCTTCTTATGAACCGCCGGTTCATATTGGGATTGATGACTTTGCATTTAAGAAGCGTTGTCGTTACGGTACGATTATTATCAATCAAGAAACCCGAAGACCCATCGCTATTTTAAATGGGAGAGATAAAGAAACAGTCGTAAAATGGCTCGAACAGCATCCAACGATTCAAACGGTGACTCGTGATGGTTCTTTCACATACGCTAAGGCTATCTCTCAAGCGCTGCCTCATGCTTATCAGATTACGGACCGTTGGCATATTCTGAAAGGTTTATTTACAGCAATTCGAGAGACCTTACAACAATCTTTTCCATCTATATGGAGAAAAACAGAATATAAAAATCCTACAACAGAACCACTTATTATCCGCAAGACAGATGTTCAACGCCATCAGTATGCTGAGCAAGTTTGGCAACGCGCCTTAGAAGTGAAAGAGTGGAAAGAAAAAGGGAAATCCATTGCTTGGATTTCGCGTCAAATGCATATTTCACGTAATACGGTCTATAAAGATTTAAGACGCAAGAAAAAAGAGCCTATTAGTCGTGTAAGACTATTAGATCCATTCCTAAATCAATTACGTCAATGGAACCTATCTGGGTGGACGACGAGTCGTATGGAGGCAGAACTTAAAAAGATAGGCTATACAGGATGTCGCTCTACTTTAAATGAAGCCGTTTCGAGAATTCGTCATGAATATAGAGCCAGTGCCACAACGCATTCTTTGTCTAGAGCTTCCCTACTGTGGAAAATATGGAGTGAAAAGAATAGAAACTGGTTAGATTCATTACCTTCGGCATGTTTAAAAGAGTTTCCATTAATACCACAATTATTTGAAGTGACACGTAAATTTAGAAACATCGTGAGTAAACGTAGTAATCAAGGCATACCTGGTTGGATTGAAACATGTAAAATGTATTCGTTTCCAGCTCTCGATACCTTTATAACCTATATAGAAAAAGATTTACAAGGGGTAATGGCTGCTTGTGTTGATCCTTTAAGTAATGGGCTATCTGAAGGACATATACATCGTGTGAAGATGTTAAAACGTATGATGTATGGTCGGGCAAGTGATGAGCTGTTGAAAAAACGAGTGCTCATACCATTATTATAGGTAGAGTTGTTTTTCTGAAAAAATAATGCATGTCTTTGACATATAGCGACGTTTACCTTCACCAAAAGTGAGAAAGAGCCACGAAGTCTTGACGGTCACAAAAGAAGCAGGTTCTTCAAATAAATGTGTGAAATTTAAGTGTAATGAATATTCAAAGCAAGCTAAATGATTACAGAAGAAGCTGAGGATAATTATTCTTAATTATTAGCTAATTAGAAGGTTGAAGAAGAGTGTTTCTTAATAATAATTAGTTTTATATTAATATAAAAAATTAATTATTAATTCTCTAATAAATGGTATTATAAGGTAGTTAAAATAAACTGTCTTGGAGGATGACGAACCTCAATGAACCTATCTCAGCTGGAAAAGGAGATTAAAACTTTACAAAAAATCATCTATAGCTTAGCAAAGGACAATCACGAATATTGTGATGGAGACATCCTTAAAATAAGTCAAGAACTCGATAAGAAAATTTTCATTTATCAAAAAATGATAAATTCCATTGACTAATATATAGCTAGATATCAAACTAGTCATAAAGTAATATAATATCTCGTGAGAGAGTCGATTAATGTTTAAAACTGTACTTTATAAGAAGTGTATTCGGATATATAAATTTGGGAGGCATCAGCTTTGGAAACTACAGAAAAGTATATAATACAATCACATGAAAGATGTGAAACATTATATCATTTAAACCCTAAAGATATACCAATTCCCAAAGTGTGTTTAATAAGAAAAGAATTACAACGACAAAATTCTAAATATGAAAGTATTCTCCAAGTAACAAGGTATTTCATGGAGAAAATTTTAGAATATTCAAAAGGAATCCCTACATTAGTGGTAGTTTCTAATGAAAATGGATTTATCCTAGACATGTATGGAGATAAAACTATTCAACAAATGGTTGATAGCCTAGGAATAACACCTGGGGTACGATTTGATGAGAGAGATGTTGGAACTAATTCTATTTCATTAGCCCTTCAGTTAAAAAAACCTGTTGAGATTATTGGTAAAAACCATTTTCAAGAAGTACTACATAGCGCAGCATGTTTTTCTGCACCTTTTTATTTTTCTCCTTCTCAAGTATTAAGTGGTACTATCTCATTAATGACGACTATTGATTATGCTAGCTCTTTACATTTAGGGCTTTTATCTTCAGCTATTGATTCAATTGAACGCGAATTAAAGCTCCAAGAACAAAATTACAAGTTAGATTTATTGAATCAAATACTTATGCATTCAACTCAAGATGGTATTTTGATTACAGATACAAAAGGGAAAATAAGAAATTTTAATGAGGCTGCAAAGAATTTATTTGAGGCCCAAGAGAATTTCACAGGTTATTTTGAAAACAAACAAGTGGAGATAGTTGAGAAATATATTGACTCTGTTCTCCAAACTAAAAAACCTCTTAAAAATATCGAAATTGAAATAGATAATGAACATAAAGAAAACTTAATAAGGTGCCTGGTAGATGTCTTACCTTTATTTGATAGTTATCAAAAGTTAAATGGGGCTTTTCTACAATTTAGAGATATGAGTGAATTTTATAAACTACAGGAGCAAGTTATTGCATCGGAAAAGCTATCTACCCTAGGGATACTGGGAACTGGCTTTGCACATGAAATTAAAAATCCTCTAACCGCTATTATTGGATTAATTCAACTTTTACAAAATCCAGATATAGACCTCAATACTCAAGAAAAATATTTGAACATTATATCTAAAGAATTGGAAAGAATAAAAGATTTAACTAATCAATTTGCTTCACTAGGGAAGCCTACGTTATTTAAACGAAAATCATGTGATATTGATGTATTAATAAAAAATACAGTTTCCCTTGTAAAAAGTCATGCTTTATTACATAATATTGAAATTAAATATGAAAATAAGAAAAATTCGTTAAAAACTGAAGTGGATGAATCACAAATTAAACAAGTGCTGATTAATCTACTTCAAAATGCTATCGATGCAATGCAAGAGGGTGGAGAAATAACAGTATCTCTAGATTTTAACGAAGAAACAGAACAAATAAAAATTGTGGTTCAAGATAATGGGGTTGGAATGACCGCAAAAGAGTTAGAAAGCATATCTAAGCCCTTCTTTTCTACAAAAGAAAGAGGAATAGGGCTTGGCTTACATATTTCTTATCAAATTATTGAATCCCATGGAGGAAAAATTCGGGTTAACTCTATAAAAGATAAGGGTTCAACTTTTACGCTTTATTTGCCAGCTTACTCTCAACAGGAAGGTATATGACTAACATGAAAACAGTAGTTTCTTTATTAATTGATCATTTTAAAGAATGGGGAGTTACTCACATCTTTGGGATTCCAGGTAAACCTATCGTTCCTATATTAACTGAAATAGAGGATAACGAACTAGAATTTATAGTTACTAGACATGAAAATGGAGCAGGTTTTGCAGCATCAGGCTATTCATTGATAAAAGATACTATTGGAGTTGCAATAGGAACCTCTGGTCCTGGAGGAACAAATCTTTTGACATCTGCTGGGCAGGCTAAAGCTTATCATCTTCCTGTTTTGTTTATTACAGGCCATCCGTCCATAAAAAATACAGGAAAAGCTTTAGGGCAAGATTCCTCAATGTTTGGTACAGATTTAGTGAAAATGTTTGAGCCCGTAACGTTATTTAGTGCACGAGTTGAGCGTAAAGAACAGTTTGAATTATATTTTAAACATGCTATTGAAAAAGCATGTGTGGGGGTTAAAGGTCCGGTCCATCTTTCTATTCCCTTTGAAGTGTTAGTAGAAGAAATTAATCCTTTCAAATTTGAATTACCGAGAGAAGTTCCTGTGGTATCAACACAATTGGAGAACGTAATCCATCAATTAAATCAAGCAGAAAATCCAATATTATTTTTAGGAAAAGGTGTACAGATTTCTAAAGCTTATGAGGAAGTAAAATGGCTTGCTGAAAAATGGGGGATTCCGGTTATTACAACTCCTGGTGGAAAAGGTACTTTTTCTGCTAATCATTCTTTATCTTTAGGTGCATTTGGCTTAGGTGGTACAGAAAGAGCGACGAAGTATTTGCAATCTCATATAGATCTCATGATTGTAATTGGAAGTAAATTAAGCGATATGTCTTTAGCAGGATTCAAAGAGAGTTATAAGCCTAAGAAAATTATTCAATTTGATATAGACATCACCTTTTCAGGGAAATCAATTTCAGTTCCAACCCTAGTTATCCAAGGAGATGCAAAAAGAAACTTAGAAGAACTCAAAAAGAAAGTGAATGACATGGATTCAGCTTCCTTAGCACCAATTAATTTACTTGCCCAAGAACAAGGGAATGAAAAAAATCAAACTGAAGAGCTAAGTGAAAGTTCACATTATATATCAGCAGCTAGTGCAATTAAAGAGCTTCGTAGACATTTACCAAATGACACAATATTATTTGGGGACGATGGAAGTCATACTTTTTTTGCTATTAAGCACTACGATATCTACGAGCCTGGCACTTTCTTTTTTGATGATGTGTTTGGGACTATGGGACATGCTATCGGTTATGCAATAGGTGCTAAAATAGCTTCACCGCATAAACCTATTGTATGCCTCACTGGTGATGGATGTACCCTCATGCACGGTACCGAAATTGCAACAGCTGTAAATGAAGGCATTGCAGTAATATTTATTGTATTTAATAATGGTGGCTTAGATATGGTTGATAAAGGAATGAAACAATGGTTAAATCGCTCGGTTGGAGCGAAGTATAAAGAAAAAACTAATATTAAGAAGTTTGCAGAATCATTAGGAGCTATTGCTTATAGGTGTAGAAATAAAAGTGAAATAGAGGATGCTATTAGACAAACGTTGGAATATAAAACTATCCCTTCAGTTATAGAAGTGATAGTTGATCCCAATGAAATACCACCTATCTTAAACAGAGTATAATAAGAAGCCTTAGTTCAGATTATAAATTTAAACTAAGGCTTCTTATTATCTTTGAAGAATGGGATTTACTCTTTATTTATTTGACGTCCACTCTTTTTCTGGCTCTGTGAATTCGTGTTTCCAACTTGAAATTCATTGCCTAATTCAGTATCATTTCTTTTGTCTTGTTGAAGAGCATGAATAGAAGGTTTAGAGCCATCAAATGCTACTTAAATCTTGTTATACATATCAATTTTCACCTCAATAGTATATATTTTATTATCTCATGAATTATAAAAATAAAAGCTTATTGCTTATTTATTAGACTCCTTTAAGAAAGACTTCCATAAATATTGTAAAAAAGGTCTGTATCTATTTTGATACAGACCTTTTCACATGAAATTTCACGTAATGAGTATCCTTATAAATTCCTTTTACTAATCAGGTAAATAGCCCTTCATTACAGGCAACGTTTTAGGTTAACTTACTACTAATTCTTCCAAACTTCATCAGCCCCCATATTGTATACAGCCTTTAACAGATACTCTTCTACACCTTCATCCTTTATATAAACAGTGAAGCATTCCTTTATTTAATAGCTGTCCTATTTCATTTCATTCCCGTGCATCATCTTCCAAAACGTAATCCCAAGTTTTAATCCCTACAGCTTTAGATTTTAAAGAGAGGGAAGTAATTTAATAGATGACCTGAAACATAGAATGGAAGAACTTGCAGCAAGATTTTTAAAATTTATTATTGAGTATAAAAATGATTTTTATTTCTTAGAAATGGGTACATATTATTTAACTATAAAAGGAGGTTGTTTTATGAAAAATGTAAGAGTAGTAGAAAACGGAGTTCAAGCAAAAGAAGTAATTGAACAATTTCTAAATCGAGGATATACAAGAGACGAAGTATATTTATTAGCTCATGATAAAAATCGTTCTAAAGATTTAACGGAAGCATTGGAGACAAATGATGTCGGTGTTTCAGAACAAGGAGCATTCGATTTAATGGCCAACGTTTTCCGATCCCGTGGAGATGAATTACGTTCTAAAATCCACTCTTTAGGATTATCAGATGTAGAAGCTCAGCAATATGAAAGGGAATTAGATCAGGGACGTGTACTAGTAATTGCAACAAAAGCAGGTTAATGAAAGAGGACCTACTAAGTAGGTTCTCTTTCATTAACCTTTGATTACATTCCCTTTAGTAAGATTAGATTATGACCATCGTTTGCACATATTACATCGTTAAATCGGTTTATTTGTCACATTTGTTATCAGCTTTTAAAAGATTAAGGAGTTAATTTTCAGTTCCATATTGAAAGAAAGGAAGTAGGCTAATGAATAATATCGAAAAGAAAAAATGTGAAATTATTAATTTAAAAAAGCAAGATGAAGTGAACAAAAATTTGATAAAAGTCTCAGAGTCTCTTATAGCTATGCTAAAGCAACTTAAAGAAGAACCTCAGAATCCAGAAGCTTTGACTGCAGTTGCGGATTTGGAAGGTCAAAAAGAACAACTAAAGGCTAAATCAAAAAAGTTATCTGAAGAACTTGCTCAATTATAAGAATGTATAGAAACAATTTGAATAAACGCCCAAAGAAACCTTATACAATATGTAAGATTTCTTTGGGTGTTTATATTAGAAATTACTTTTTATATGTTAAATCATGATCTAATAGCAAATTTGAAATCTCGGGTTTAAGGACTGAGCCGTTTACTAAAAACTTTAGAATATACGCATAAACATTTATCTTCGGATCTGGAAGGTTCCACGCTTTATGCACTGCTAATTTCGTCTCAGCTTTGAAAAGGTTGAGGGCGACTCAGTGAACCTATCCGTCTGGAACCCTTATTTCCCCTGTCATTAATACTGACGATAGGGTTTATTTATAGATAATTCTTAATGTCTCTTTTTACTCTACTTCGTTTATATCTATTTCTTTTTCTCATAGAAAGAAGATAAATAAAAAAGTTATTAAAAGAATGATCGCAGGAAATATAAATGACCGATGCGAGCAGAAAACAATTTAGTCAAGCTAATCAGGTCTTTCAATTTTATATTTAGTTAAATGATTTATAAGATGTTTTTTCTTAAATACCCTTCGTTGTAAAGGAGAAACATCACGTTAGTATCTAACATAGCAATGGTGGGTTACTCTAAATTGTTATGTTGGGTGGATAAGATTTCTCTTCCCCTCTCTTCCATTCCGTTCCGTGAAAAATATAAGTGACTAGTCCAATACCCAAGATATAAAAAAGAGTACATACTCCATAATCATCTACTCATCACCTACTGCGAGAGTATTTAGTCTTACTTTGTGATTTTATGTAAGTTTAAAGGAAGTTTTGTAGAAAGTATTTCATTAATCAAAAAAGGATACCATAATATACCTAATACTAGTTTTTATGGGGAGTTATTACAGTGAATAATGAATACAGTCTTTTGTGTTTTAGAATCGCTTGAGAGAAAAATCCAAGAATTGTGGAAAGGAACTTCTTAAAAGTGAAACTCATAGGGACATTTTTTTACTATGGGTTGAGGCGATAAACATTGACTTTAAAGTAAATAGATAGGACACATATACACACTTATCTAATCGAATTTACTTATTTATTACATCAGTTTTACTTTATTTTCATTTTCTTGTAACTAGCGAGCTGTATAATGAATTAAAATAGTTCGACAATCATACCAAAGACCATTCTGAAATTAGGCGGTGGAATAATGAGTGAACAAATCTACCCTGATATACAACGTAGAAAAAACTCGATTACAGATTCTTTAATCCATTTAGGAATCTATAAAAAAGGAAACAAACAGCTTTATGAATTAACCTTACATGAGTTAGAAACAGAGTATCAAATAGTTAATCCGGCAATCCAAGATCTATCTTTTTAGATTTTTGCTAATTGCAATTCATTTGTTAAAAGGAGGGTTAATCTATGTTTTTGAAAAAGCTAATCAAAAATGGGGCAGTTACGGTTCATTATTATGAAAATGGGTCACTACAAACGTGTAAAGGTCGTGTTTATAATCTTAATCTTCATGAACAGACCCTGTCTTTAAAAGATGAAAAACAAAATATTCTTTTTATTAATTTATCTGGCATTGAAGATATTTATTGATTTCAATTTAGTAGAAAGTGTTCTACATTTTTTTACAAATGGTCACTCTGTACGTGCAAAAGATTACTAGCTAGAAAACCGTAAAGATAAAGAAATGAAATAAAAAAGGAGGAGAAAGAATGGGCGAAGACAAACAAATATGGTCTGCCTTTATTCAAAAGGACCGATTTGAACTGCATTCGTACCTTACTTATTTATTTAATCAATGTCATGATGAGAGTCCAAGGCAGTTAGAAGATGAAAATATAGAGGAATAAAGCTATTGATAAAGTAAGCTGAAAGGATAAAAAAATGAATATGAAAATAATGTAGGCGACCTCACGTTTCTAATCCGAATGAATAGGTCGTCTATTGCTGTTAAAAACCTCTTTCAATATATATAGTAGATGCATCAATTATGTTTATGATCTTATCCAAGCAAGCTTATGTGAAATTCAGTTTTTACCCGTATAAAGCTTAGAAGGAGGCAGAGATTGTGAATACAACTGTTAATGAGTTGTATGATTTTGGAATAATTTTAAGAAGGAAGCTATTGAATAATAATCTTTATGCTTACTATTTAATTGATGCAATGAGAAGAGAAAATCATTTTGATTTTTTATATTATTTTTTGACAGCAACTGTAGATAGTCAAACACCTATACCTGAACATGTCTCCAATGTTTTTTTGAAGATCCTTAGCGATAAAGAAAAATTGAGTGACCTTACTCCGTTTGTCATGGGTCTGGTTGAAAAATAAATAGAGTTAAAGGTATATATATACGCTTCCTCAGATATCTAAATTTCTTTATTAAATGCAGTCATTGTTTTTGGTGCTAGACATTAGTATTGGCTTTGATCCGAAATAAATCAGCTTGTTACTTAAATATTATTTTTGCGCGGTATGGATTATATATTTTTGTTTATAGTTTAATAAAATTCGAGATATGCACCCAAATCATATGAATTAAAACCCCAACTGAAATTCCTTTCATGCTATCTGTAATAGTTGTTATAAGAACTAGAAATGAAGAGGTTGTACACTATAACTATATAAATGAACAAACTAAAGGAGGATACCTATCTTGAAAGCAACAAGCATTAAATTTTATGAATTCGGAGAACCTCAACAAGTTTTACAAATAGAAAATAAACAAGTGAAAGATCCTGGAGTTGGCGAAGTGCTAGTACGAATGAAAACTCGACCAATCAATCCATCGGATTTAATTCCTATTAGAGGGGCCTATTCAAATCGGATTTCTTTACCTGCCATTCCGGGATATGAAGGAGTTGGTACCGTAGAAGAAGTAGGTCCATCTGTTTCTAAATGGTTTCTTGGCAAACGAGTATTACCCTTACGGGGTGAAGGTACATGGCAGGAGTTTGTAAAAACATCAGCTGAACTAGCCATTATAGTTCCAGATTATCTAGAGGATTACATAGCTGCACAGCTTTATATCAACCCTATCACAGCATGGGTGATTTGTACGGAAGTATTAGCGTTAAAACCAGGAGATGACCTAATTGTAAATGCCTGCGGCTCTTCTATTGGTCGTGTTTTTGCTCAATTATCCCGTATTTTGGGGTTTCGTTTGATTGCAGTAACTCGAAATAATATCTACACAGAGGAATTAACTCAACTTGGTGCTTCATATGTAATTAATACAGGGACGACCCCACTCTACGATACGGTTATGGAATTGACGAATGGTCGTGGAGCCAAAGCAGCAATTGACTCTATTGGTGGACCTTCTGGTACAAACTTAGCCTATTGTGTCAGTCCAAATGGAATATTTTTGACTATAGGTCTTCTATCAGGAATACCTGTCAATTGGGCAGAAATTATGAATAATAATAAAATAAAAACAAATATATTTCATTTACGTCATTGGAACCAAAAAGTCTCTACACGTAAATGGCACGAAACATTTTATCAGCTTATACAATTTATTCATAAGAAACAGTTAACATTCACAAAACCCCAAGCTCAATATCATCTTCCAGATGTAAAAAAAGCTCTTACTACTAAAATTAAGGGCAAAATACTTTTAACTAGTTAAAATTAAGTAATATTTTTCATAAAATGCAAAATAATGATATTAAGATAGTTCCTTTAAAAAGCGAGAGAATGTTTATATCCTTGGCTGTTCAGTAAGTTTCTTATTTATTTTTTGAATGGACAGCAAGTTTACTGAAGTAGCTACATGTATCTAAGAAATAATCACTACATTTATTAATTAGTATCTATTTCGTTAGTGTTACTGTATTCATACAACGTCGATCTTCATCAATTATCGGTGCAGGTTAGTTGATAAAGGTATAAATTAAATATTTACATTTATAGAGCATTTCTTTGTCATGAGAAATGCTTTTTATATTTGTAAGAAACGAAAAGTATATTCTCATAACAATAATAATATAATATTAAACAGAAAAAATTTATTGTAAAACGATAAATTGTATGTTAAATTCATATTTGAAATTAATAAGTGAGGTGCTTTATTTTGAAACGAAGTTCAACAATATTTTTGAAAATAGCTCTTTTTCTTATGGGAGCTCCAGTTCTTACTTTAGGCATATTTGGCCTATTTTATTTAGCTAATAATATAGCAAATCCAGATTATTCCTACATACTATATCCTGCTGTAAGCATTATGTATCTTTCAGCTATCCCGTATTTTTTCACGTTGTATCAGGCGTTCCGACTTTTAATCTATATTGACAAGAACAAAGCGTTTTCTAACATCTCCGTAATAGCTTTAAGGAAAATAAAATACTGTGCAATGTCAATTAGTGGCCTGTATGTGGTAATGATGCCATTTGTTTTTCTTGCGGCAGAGAAAGATGATGCTCCAGGTCTCGTAATAGTTGGAATGGTCCCGATCTTTGCTTCATTGGTAATTGCAGTCTTTGCTGCGGTTCTTAAAAGACTTTTACAACAAGCGATTGATATAAAATCAGAAAATGACTTAACGGTCTGAGGTGATTAACATGGCAATAATAATTAATATTGATGTGATGTTGGCTAAAAGGAAAATGAGTGTTACAGAACTTTCGGAAAGGGTTGGAATAACAATGGCCAACCTTTCTATTTTGAAAAATGGAAAGGCAAAGGCAATTCGGTTTTCAACTTTAGAAGCAATTTGTAAAGCCTTAGAGTGCCAACCTGGGGATATTTTAGAATACCGAAGTGATAAAGACACCCAAGATTAATAAAGTAGGAATATTTAATATGGAAAGGAAAAGAAAGTTATTCGGTGATGAACTTATGTATACAATCCAAAATCTATTTAGCTACTATACCAAGCAGCACTTACATATATACAGAAAGAACCTTTGGAGGAACAAGTCATGAGAGCACTAAAACAACTGGTTCGTTTTGGTTGGGAGCAGGCCCTATCATGTTTGTTTCCTGTCGTTATTTTTGCCTCTCTGGCTCTTACGCAAGCTATTCCACTTCCCTTCCTACCAAGGTATGACTGGCTGCTCATTATCTGCCTTCTGATGCAGTGGTGGATGGTGCGTTCTGGTCTTGAAACCCGGGATGAACTAAAGGTTATCACAGTCTTCCATCTTATTGGACTTGCTCTTGAACTTTTCAAAGTACATATGGGCTCTTGGTCTTATCCGGAGGAAGGATATTTCAAAATTTCAGGAGTGCCTTTGTATAGTGGTTTCATGTACGCAAGTGTAGCGAGTTATCTTTGTCAGGCATGGAGGAGGTTTAAGGTTGAGTTGGTTAAGTGGCCACCGTTTTTGGTAGTTGTACCTCTTGCAGCTGCGATTTATTTGAATTTTTTCATCCACCATTACTGGATTGACGTTCGTTGGTGGTTATCTGGACTTGTAATTATCGTCTTTTGGCAATCGTGGGTCACATACGAGGTTAATGGAACTCGCTACCGTATGCCAATCGCACTTTCTTTTGTTCTCATTGGATTTTTTATATGGCTAGCTGAAAATATTGCAACGTTCTTTGGGGCTTGGGAATATCCAAACCAAACTGATGCATGGAGTCTCGTTCATTTAGGGAAGGTAAGTTCATGGCTCTTATTAGTGATTGTTAGCTTTCTTATAGTAGCGACGTTAAAGCAGGTTAAGGAGAGAAATTCTACTAGGATAGAGACTAGTCAATCTTTATAACTGAAAACAAAAGCCACTAGTCCAACCCTCAGCATATAAAAGCCAAGCACATGTTGCATCACCACCTACCCCTTACTTACTGCGGTAAGGGTTCTTTTTTATTTTTCGATTGGACAGGCAAGCTTACTGCAGTAGCTACATAGTATCTATAGAATCACGACTTCGTTGCCTAATCAGTATCTAGTTCACTATCGCTACCGCGTTAATACAAGCTGTATACGCGTAGTGAAGACCTTTGTGGAACCTGTAAGGGAGCTGAGCCGAAGAGGCGAAGGGGGCGACCGGATGCGGAGAGCAAAAAAAAAACAGGTACGTAAAAAGCAAAAAAATTAAAAGAATGAAAGAAGGTATCAACATGAGAAAAACACAAAGGTTTCCTTTTCGAAAAATCTTTTCTCCATCCCCAAAACCACCTCTCAAGAGACCTCGTCCCTTCAAGGCTTATTCCTTTGTACCTTTTAGTCCACTCGCCATGCTTGACCCCACTATTTTGACCATAGGAGGTATTGTCTTAGGAATTGCTATCATCGAACGAATATTAGAACGGTGGGGTGTGATTGATCTGGTCGATCAGTTTTCAAAGATAATGCGCTTTATCTTGCCTGTCACCTTTTATGGGGCCTTATTTTACTTCTTTGCGACATTTATGTTTTAAGGAGGATTCTAGATGTTTGAGAAATTAAAATTGCGTGGAAAGCTTATTAAAGCATTTCGTACCGCAGAGATTTATCGGGTTATAAAGTGTGGTGATCGTACCTCCTATCAATTTCCGAAAATCCATCGGATCGATCATCAGCACACCTATACTCGGTATGCTTTTTCATTACTGAATGGCATTGATCCTGAACTTTTAAATAAAAAAAGATGGGCCTTACGACAAGTATTAGGCAGCAATATTGAAGTGAATGGCAGCTTAAAAAACTTTAGTATTACCGTTCATCACAAAGACTTACCTACCATGCTTAAATATGATTATGAAACAATCCATCCTCACATTGAGAAGATGGAGCTGCCTGTCTGTATTGGTCAAGAAATCTATGGAAACTTCATTTCGTGGGACTTTGCGGATCTCGAAACTTTGCTAATATCGGGTGAAATTGGAGCAGGAAAAAGCAGTCTCATGCGTGTGATCCTCACAACATGGGTAAAATATGCCTCTCCTCAAGACTTGCGCTTAGTGTTGGTGGATCTTAAACGAGCAGATTTGGGGCTGTTTCATGGGATTGAGCATGTGGATGCGCTTTGTTTTGAGGCAAAGGATATGAGAAAACCGTTTGCCTTATTACGAGCTGAAATGTATCGAAGAGGCGATTTATTGTTGGAGCATGGGGTCACTCATATCAGCAGGCTACCTTTTAAGTTGCCTCGTATTGTTGTGGTAATTGATGAAATGTCCATAGTGAAAAGAGAAACGGATCTTGTAGAGATGATCCAACAGTTTGCGAGTCAAGGTCGTGCGTTAGGTGTTCATACGATTATTGCCATGCAGCGTCCTGATGCTGATTTATTGAATTCAGCACTAAAAGCAAACTTACGGGTTCGGATCTCTGGAAGGCAGGCAGATGCGATAAATGCAAAAGTAGCCGGAGTCATCGGCGCAGAAGAAATCGATGCCGCAGCCAGGGGGCGTATGAAAATTAAAATTGATGGAGTGAAAGAATTTCAAGCCTACTTCTTAGATGAAGGAGCTTGTAAGGAAATACTTACGCCTTATAAAACGCTCGTGAAAGATCCTGAACCAGAACTAGAAGTGGTATCACAGTCCATCTTTGGGTTATTAGAGAAGGAGGAGCAGCGATGAGTTTCCGGTTATCTCAGCGTGATAGAGACATCATAGCGTTTATTAATCAATTTAGAGCCGTGGATCGAGACTCTTTAGTTGACCTCTTCTTTAAACAGCTTAAATCGCCTATAAATGCATGCAATAGTGTGATGGTACGTTTATATCGATTAAAACTAATTGAACGTACACAGCAGTATTCTCCTACGGTCTACTTACCTGTAGATGCCAAAATGAAAAAGAACTCTCAAAAGATATTACATTTCCTTTCTATTTTGGATGTCTATAAACAAATGTGTACGTATAGCACACCTAAACAGGTCATTGTCGAAGATAAGCCCACCGGACGAAAAGGAGGAATTGAACCAGATCTCTTTTGTATTTTTAAAGGATCTCCTTTTTGGATTGAAATACAACGAAATCAGTATTCAGAACAGAAAATGCAAGCGAAGGTTAACCTCTATGAAGAATTTTTCTTTTCAGATGAATGGAAATCCTTGCACTGGCAACCAGAAGAACGGGCACCTATCTTCCCTTCTGTCATTTTGATTACACCTGTTCGTTATGCTGTTAATTCTGACCACATCCGCATTATACAGGTAGCAAGTATTCATGAATTGATGGTGAAATATAAAAGTTCTCATAAAAAACAAAGGGAAGAAAGACCAAAAGTAGTATCATCGTCAAATGGAATCAAAATTAACTTAACATAGGAGACTAAGAAACTATGTTTTCTAATAAAAAAGAAAGCTACCCCATCGTTGCTGGAGTGACCCCTGTCAAATAGACAGGCTTAAGAAAGCTACCTATGCAGCCTGAGTTCTATACTGATAAGGACTCAGGTTATTTAATTTTTTTTGGAAGCGTTCGTGATTATAAAAATGTATGTATTGGTGGACTGCATCCTTCACTTCACTGGCTGTTTGGAAAGTATGAAGGTGAAAACACTCTGATTTAAAATGGCTAAAGAAACTCTCTATACAAGCATTATCCCAACAGTTCCCTTTCCTAGACATACTCACTTTTATTTGGTATTTCTCTAGTAATTGATGATAAGTACGGGATGTATATTGGATTCCTTGATCACTATGTAAGAGGATGCCTTTTACATTTCGGTGTTTTATTGCTTTCTCTAGCGTATCTATGACCAATTTAAGATCATTTCTTCGACTTATTTCATACGCAACAATTTCATTGTTGTATAAATCTTTAATGGCAGATAAATATAAAGTCTGTCCATTGAAAAGTAAATAAGTAATGTCTGTGACCCATTTTTCATTAGGCTGTGAAGCCTGAAACTCTCTATTGAGATGGTTATCTGACATAACAAAGGCTTCTTTTCTTCCGTAATAGCGACGCTTCTTCCTGATCACTGCTTGAATCTTCATCTCTCTCATCAAACGTTGTATACGCTTGTGGTTTACATGTAAGTCATACACTGCCTTTAACCATATTTGTATTCTTCTATATCCATAAATCCCTCTGAATTTCTGATGACATCTCTTTATTTTTTGTTTAAGTTCTTCATCTTCACGTTGTTTTTCAGAAGGAGAGATCTGTCGCTTTAACCACTTATAATAGCCACTTCTTGATACTTCTGCGATCTCACATAATAGACAAATCGCAAATTTTTTCCCTGCCTTTACCATTTCGTTAATGACTTTAAATTTTTTATAGGTTGATACTGCCCCCATTCCCCCTTTTACATCTGTAAGAGCTTTTTTAGCATTTCATTCTCAGCTTCCAATCGCTTGATTTTAGTCTCTGAACTTTCCAAATGAGAGACAGATTTCTCTTTATTAGGCTCTTTCGACTTTCCTCGCTTTTCCTCAAGGCCTTTCAGGCCTTCGGCTTCATAATGTCGAACCCAACGTAAAACCGTTGTATGATTAATCCCAAATTCTTTCCCAACTGCTTTACAGCCGAGTCGCCCCTCAAGATACAAATCGACTACTTTTTTCTTAAAACCAATGTCAAATGTTCTCTTCTTTTTCCCCATAAAAAAATCCCCTCCATAGTAGACAGAATAGGTTGCTTTCTTTTACTTGTCTACTATAAGGGGAGCATACCATGCAGGACAGGTAGCTTTTGAGGGAATTCATAAACTAATTTATAAAAAGTCTGAATAATTTTATAATAAATCAAGAAATAAATCAATATATGTTGACCTTGGACAAATATATGTAACGTACACTTTTTATACATCTTACTCCCACTTAGGTGTCGAGTAAACGTAGTCATATCAGAGATGTATAAAAAGCTGCATATATGTAAACTAGCTACTTGGTGTCTTGAAATAAAAAAGCCCCATTGATATTACTCAATTTAAAGAAGGAGCTCTGTCCATCATATATAGCCCAAAAACAGAAAAAACAACTGAACGGACCCAGTTGTTTTTTCTGCTACATTTATTTGATTAAAGGATAGAAACTTTACAGCTTCTTGAGTAGTTTGTTCATAACATGTGAAATTATTCAATCTACTAGACACAACAAAAAATAGACAGAATATTTTAATTAATTAGTTTACTTTGTAATCGCTTTCATTTATAATAAGGGTAGGTTGGATGGCATGAGTGGCTGTCATAGTATTTAGCGTAGGCGGGGCTGATACGAGGGAACAGGGCATAAAAGAAATGTCCTTTTTTATTTTCATGAAAAAGGTAAAAATAACATTTGATAATTTAAGTCAGGAAATATAACAGAATGATGGTTTTTTTATTCTAATTATGTAAAATGAAGTTGTGTAGAATCTACATAAAAAAGAAAGGATTACCTTTGGGGATAAGGTAGTCCTTTTTTTGTTGGTTCGAAAATTACACAAATATTTATATTTTCAAAATATTAAGTGATGACATTGATCATCATAGATAGTAAGATATAAGTGGTCAGCCTAACGGTGGGTTCACGTTTGATAACCCAAATCATGCTTATAGGAAAGAGCATTTCTCATTTGAGAGGAATGCTCTTTTCTCTGTATAAGAAAAAGCAGGCTTAAGCCTGCTTTTGTAGCCTTAGAGGCTATTTTATAGTTAAGAAGTACGTATTAGTTCTTGTGAGGATTCTTGATACAAATTCAGAAACTGTTGAACAGCTTCTGTCATACATGATGTATTCCACTTCTCTAAGATACTTCTTTTTTGATTCTTAATCGTGCACTCTTCTTTATGGAAAATGTCTTGTGTTGCTGAAATAGAATGACCATCAAAAGCAAAGACTTCTTGTTCTGCTTGAGTTATTTGATTCATAAATACTTTCTATTCCAGGGTTTTACATTCTTTTTCTGCACTCTTTAGCCCAGCAACTTCACCAACTAAATCAGACGCTACACTCAAGATATTGTCAATACCCATTAATAGTTTTTCAATAGTTTTTCGCTTTTATCCATGACAAGGCCCTTCTACTTTTTGAGGGCAACCTATGTTATAATAAAAGTCCGTTACGTACTAAGTTTTGACATGGGGGTGCTTTCCTAGCCGGGGAAGTGCCCTTTTTCATTTTATTTTGTTTGGACTTGGATTGTTTATAATAATGTTTAATCAAGAATCTTGTATATAACAGGATTTTTTTGTTTGATAGTAAACCCATTTCATTGAATAAGAAATAGCTGAGAAATACACTCGTTGGATTTAATTTATCTAACGAATGCTGTTTCGTTGTTGCTATACTAGGATTCGATGAGTTTTTAACGACTTAAATATTCATCATGAAGAAGGAGAGAATTGAATGGTTACAACAAAAACCCAAAAAAAGGTTGCAGTAAAAGATCTAGAAACTGATACAACAACTGTTGAACAGCTAGCGTATTATCGAATATTAGCCCCACTAAAAGTTAGATCACTCTTATCTCATCTTAGTTCAAGTGAAAAGAAATCTATTTCCTTTGATTTTAAAAAAATGAAAAATGGGGATTTAGATCCTTTACGTTACACATTTATAGAAGAGGTAGACAAACAGCAAACAGGCTCTACTGAAACATCTGAAAACAAAGAATCTACGCCTTACAAAGTAGATTTTGTTAACATGCAAAAGAAAGCTTTTAATTTATATGAAGGGATAATTCACATATATGGTATCCCAGACGACGGTATTAAGTTACCAGTGGAGGAAGTTAAAATAGATGAGTTGAAAATTGGAAAAAACGAAGTCGTTTATATGAACAATGAATCCACCCTTGTTACTTACCAAATCATTGAAACAGAGAAGGGATTCAAGGTCGTTATAGAAGATACTTTAACGTTGGATTTTGACAGGAGAAAGAAATCTGGTCTATTCCATCTAGAAAGAGTAAAAAGCCTTGGTTCCTATATGAAATGTTTACGATTAATAAACTATTACATACAGCGCAATAAGTTTCCTTTTCAATCTCTACAGTTATCTGGTGGGACATTAAATTTAAAGGGACATCTCCAACAAATTGAGGAAGAGATTGAATCCTACAAAGAACTGATAGATATTTGTACTCAAATTGGAATAAGTGAAAATTATATATTTGATGATAAGGAAGATTTCCCTTCCCTATTCAATGCTATAATCAATATCTTTAAAAATAAACAATATAGCTTACTAAATATTCATCAAGAAAAACTAGAAAAAACGGAGATAATCAATATTGAACTTTCCAAATATGTGAAACTAGCATTAGTATATGCAGATGGATGTTTCCTTAACCTTTATAGTGAAGAAGCGTTAAAAATAACGGGTAGATATTCGTCTATAACAGATGTAGCTAGTAATCACGGGCAGGATACTGTTGAACCTGTTATGTTATCTGATAATCGGGAAAATTATGACCAAAAAGTAAGCATTTTCGCTTCTCGAAAAATTGAAGAAATGGTGAAAGATACAAACTTTGATTTTGACATAGTAAAATTATCTTTTGCCGATGAACATCATGATATACAAGCTGACTTAACAATTACTAGTTCTTTAGAGTATATAGACTTTTATGATAAAATCCTCGATGGAAATTATTTAGAGCTTGCTCTTAATCTAAACCAACGATACTTAGCTAAGTATCCAAAAGATGAAATTGCAAAAGTTAATGTTTATCTCATTAAACTCAAGCAAGACCATGAATTATCAGAAGATGAACAAAATGATCTTTATAACATACAAGTAAGAGCAGAAATGAATAATGAGCAAACAATATGTTTTGCATGCGAAGTATTGTTAAAAAATAAGGCAGAAGCAAGGAAATTATTTGATACTCTTCACGATGAGGACAAAAAAGAGCTGATGGAATTTCCAATTTACCGTTTTTATCAAGACTTGGAGTAGTATGCTCATTTTCTTCTGTATATAGATTGCTAGTAAACTTTTATAAAGTTTTTTATCCTTAATGCAATAAATAAGCCCTATTTGCCTATGATAGGGCTTATAAGTTAAAAAAGTCCTCTACTTTCGCCTTCGAGTCAAGTTTTTTTAAGATATTCATCACTTTTTTTATGGTTGAGCCAGATGGAATATAATCTGAGTCATTATAAATTTTACTAACTGTATGTCTATTTAAATTAGTTGCTTTAACTAATTTGGTTTGAGTATAGCCCTTGCCCATTAGGTATTTTCCTAACTTACTTTTTTTAGTGATTTTAGGCATACTAACACACTCCTTTTTATAAAGGATGGACGCATTCTAAAAAAACTATACATTTTTGTATAAAAAAACAGGCAAAAATCTTAATTTACAACATATAATAAACTATAAAATAAACAGTATATAAATATTGCTTATGCAGAGTTGGAATAATGTCGATATTTTGGTCATAATCATATAGCATGAATACAGTTAAGACCGCCTTATAGACTGATACATATTGGGCGGTCTTTGTTACCGGTATTCTTTGAAATTAGACTTCACACAAAAAACCTTTACCTAGAGGGAAAAGGTTTTTTTGTGTGAATATTAGATAACGAGATACCACCATTCTAGCAAATCATTTTTCAAAAAAGGTTTTTAACCACTTATAAAAACTCTTCTTTTGTTGTTGTGCTTTTTTTAACACTCGAATTTCACGAGCCATTGAGATTAATTGACGTTCGCGTTCCTCAAACTTGGCATCGATATAGCTTTGTATCTCTTTCATTTGTACCTCACGTGATTCTAAGCTAAGGGTTTGCTTTTCAGTTGAAATGTTTGGTGGAGTGTCTGGTACTAGGTTGAATTTTTTTGCAACGGTTATAACGGCTTTTTCTAAGGTCATCTCGGGATGAGCATAAATTCTTTTTAGTTCATGAAAGATGGTAACGTCGTCGTTCGTATAAGCTAATCTACCGTTTTTTTTAGTGAATTGCACACCAATTTTGGCAAAATGGAAGTTGTATTTTCGTATAGTTGCTATGGGCAAACCAAGTATATCAGCTAATTCTTCGGTGGTATATGCTGCTTCTGCGGTTATGACTCTCAACATATGATCACCTCCTCTTATCAAGAGAACTATTCTAGGTATATACGTTAAAACCTTCAATTAATAAGAGAACGAGATATTATACCTTGTAATGCTATTGTTACTATAGTAATCGGTATTCTCAATTGAGTGGATATTATCATGTTTAGCTATTTACTAACATCATAGATTAAATATTTGCCCTCTCCCCTCAGCGTGATGGTTTTTCCTGATTCAGCCATGCATTTAGCTATATAAACATAAACTATCTAAAGAGATTAATCTAATAAATCATTAAATAGTGCTATCTTAATTTTAAAGTGTAATATCTATTGGATTTGAGTCAATAATTTAGATATAACAAAGTTGTCATGGTGCCAAATGAGCTAATTGCGGCATTGATAAATGTTAGAGTTTTATTTTTAGAGGATTAAATCTTTTGTTAAATAAAAATCTATTTTTTAATTCCTGTTTTATTTAGGGAATTACAAATCTATAAAAACGGAAATAAAACAATAATGATTCATTTCCGTTTTTATTAAATTTAAAACAGTTTAGAGTTGTGTTTGTAAAAGAATAAATGAATTATCTTTTAAATTATTGATTTTTTGCACGTTGATGTTTTCAATAATTTTACAGTATTTTCATTATAATTAAGCTATAAAATTAATCTTAAAATGATAATTAAAGCAATCATAAGTAAATTCCGATTTAGATATTTTTATGAAATTGATAAATAATTAAATAAAGACATTATTGTTTTCTATTATTTATTAGTTGACAAAATAAAAAACTAGGAATGATTTTTCCTAGTTTGAGAATAGCTTTTGCCATAATGTCTTCTTTTGATTTTGTTCTTTAATCAACTCTTTTTGAGTATGAGTAAATGCATTTAAAAGGTCTTCATCTCTTTGTTTTAATAACTCTTTTAGATTAGTATTTATCAGTTCTTCAAAATTCTGTTTGTTTTGATTTAGCTCCTGTTCAGCTGAATTATCTTTTAGCGTTTCTTGAGTTTTTCTAATGTTTTCAAGAAGAACTTTATCACGTTTTTTTAGGCTGTTTTCTATGTATGCTTCTAAGTCTTTATTTTCTGTTTTTACTTCAATCATTTGCTGCTTTGTTGCTGCAATTTCTTTATTTGCAATAGCTAACTCTTTTTGAGTAGAAATAAGTTCCTTTGTTAGAAGCTCCAATTTTTCTGAAAGAATCCTGTTAAATTCTATTTGTTGGTTCTGACCTTCAATTAGGTGATCTATCTTCTTTTCTAAAATAGACCGTTCTACGTGGTCATTAATAGTCATTTCTTCACCATTACGCCACTGTTTCACTTGATCCCAGGACCAACCTTGCTCATGAATTTTCTTCTTTATACTGTTAAGTGTCTCTAGATTCTCTTTTGTAAACCTTCTATGACCTTTTCCATAATCAGTGCCTGTCCACTCTGTAATAATATTGAATTCTTCACACCATTTACGAAGCAAATCTCCAGAGATACCCAGTATATTTACCACTTCTTTTGGTAAGTACAATTTTCCAGACATAACTACACCTCCATATGTTAATTAATAATTAATATAATACAAGAATCATGCAATTAATTTTGAAGTGAAACGTACCCTGGGATTATTAACGTAGATTCTAATAAAATTGTTCTTATCTCATTATTGATTCTATATTAACTGCTAACTTCTTCTATGTAAATCTTAAAGCAATAATAATGTAATAACTAATTCCTGAATAAGATTATTGTTTTATCTTTTAATCAATAACTATCATTATTGATTAAAATGAAACGGAAAAAACTTATTATTGATTTAATTATTGTTCAAATACATTTAAGTTAATCCTAAGTTCAACAAAAAATGCATTTTAACTAAAAAATAAATTCCTTTTTTATTCACAAACACGGATTCTTTTTTAAGTTCATCTTAAGTTAAACTAAAGTTAGGATATCAGAATACGCAAATGGGGTAATAGCTCTAAAATAGCTTCATTCAACTAATGATATATCAAAGATAAAATGATTAAGTTTAACAGAGCCAAAAGGAAAGCTAAAGCATTCTTTTTAATTTAAGGACTTATAATAATATAATCAAAAATGGAAAATGAAATCATATAGTAGATGAGCTATATGTAGAAAGTGGCTTTCAAGATAAATAGACAGTAAACAACTATGAAAGGGGACACCTTATAGTTGTTTGCTGTCCATTACGAATAACTAGCAATTCTTAGCTAAAAATGCTTCATTTTTGATAGTCATAGACAACTGGAACGTTGTCCATTTTCATGGTTTTGGCCACAATATAACGACGATAGCCATCTTTTAAGACCTTCGATCCTTTCTCAATCGTTAACGGCTTGTCAAGGTGTCCTGTACGCTTCACAAATTCAATGACTTCCTCTGTTTTCACAGGGTTTGGACGTGTCTTTAAGAAGGCTTCAGGAACGATAATGTCCTCAAAACTCACGACATCCTTTGTCCCTTTTGGCTGAATAGGTTGCTGCTTCTTTGATTGTGCAGCCTTTTTCTCTTGAACAGGTGTTTCGTTCACTTCTGGCTGTACAGTTTTCGCTTCTTTTGCTACAGGCTCTTGTTTTTCTTCCTGCTTAGTAGCTGAAACCTCTTGTTGTGCCTTAGAAACCTCTTGTTTCGCTTCTTTTTTATCTTTTGAATCATTGGCTTCTTTATCGTTTTTATTCGGGAGAACGGTAATCTGGAAGCAGATGATACCAATTTCTCCAGGGCACTCGTCAATGGGAATATCTAACGTTGGTTCCCCTTGAACTAAGATCTTTTCATGCATAATACTCTTTTTTGTCAGCCCGGTTTTATTAAAGGCTTTCTTGGCAACAAACACCGTATACGAAATAAAGGTGCTCTTTTTCAGACCTTTAGGCGCAGAAGGTGAACCTTTTTCACGCATATCAAAGGCAACGTAGCGATCATATTCTCGTAGTGGTCCTGTCGCAGATCCTGTTAGGGTCATTTTATGTGGCATGGTGATCTCCTCCTACATAGTTTTATATATTGATTATTTAGAAGTATGTTCTAAATAATAACACTCTTAGTAAACATCAGCTTCTAAGGGATTTCTTCACTTTATGATTAAGAAACTGAACCTTTTAACTGGTCCTGTTGGTGCAATAAAGCTTGTTCCTGTGGTGTTAAGGCTTGTCCTAGATCCTGTTTTAGCTGCGCCATTTCTAACGAACTGTACGTAGTACTGTGCTCTTGGAGCAAAGTTTCTTCTTCTGGTGTTAGTTCTTGCCCTAAATCTTGCTTTAACTGAATCATTTCAAGCTGTTGATCCAAAGAAATAGTTTCTTCTTGTGTACACTCATTTTGCTCCTGTTCAGCTTGTAACCAAGCAGGAACCAATTCCTTACGGATGATATGTTTAGGCGTAAATAGAGCTGCTTTAGCTTCAGTATGTATGTCTGACTCAGATGTTTGTTCTTCTGTATTTCCTTTTAGTAGATTTTTAAATTGATTGAATGCAATTTGATAAACAAGACGGCACATTTCATCCAGTGATAGGGGAATGCCCTTATGATTCGCCTCATGGACATATTTATCTAAGCCTACAATGGCTGTATAAGCAACTTCATGTACTTGCTCTTTCATAATCTCAATCTCTGTATCTCGTTTTACTGCTTTTGCTGCATTTCGAATACGAGCATAAAAGTCTTTTAGTTGATGACCATATTTCCCTGCATACACGTTATTTACTTTCTTAGGAACACCTTTGATATAAGCAAATGACTGTGAAGCAGATATTAAATGATTATTTAAATGATTTTTAGGTAAATCAAGGTTAATAAAGGGGGACGACGTTTTTCCGCCCTCAAAGCTTGGTGTATCAACGTTTTTAGCACGTTCTGGACTTGTCACAGGAGTTGTCACAGGAGTTGTCATTTCTTCTTGTTGAAGCGTTTGAATACCTGTTGTGTCATGGGCAAAAAAGATTTCCTCGCAAATTTGATCAAAATTCCTATGGCTTTTAAGGATAAACACATAGCTATCAGGATGAGCACCTGTCGTATCTTCTTTGATATAACGGGCCACGATCATAAAAGGTGTTGCCTTTAACGATTTCACAAAGCGAGAAACGGTACTTTGGGATACATCAAATTTTTCCATAAGTGTTTTGGAGTGAATCGCTTGAATGCCTGTGGCAACAAGGTTATAAATCACGTAATCTAACATTTCCATCCGTTTTTTAGGGAATACTTTATGTAGGGCTTCTTGTTGTTGTTTAAAGTATGTACGAAGTGTTTCTAAAAACGCTTCTTTCTTTTTACGAAGGGTCGGTTTTTCTTTCCATAACCATTTAAATCGTCCGTTGAAGGTATTTACATCGGGTAAATAGCAAGTCAATATCTTTGTCATTTGTTCATCTTCTCCTTTAAGGAACACAAAAAAGACACTGTTTCCCTTAAGAAAGGAAAACAATGCCGTGATTTTGATGAACTAAGCCCTTGAAATAGATGTCAATTTCATATAAAATAAAACCATAAGTTTTATTTTATAGAAAAACTAACTCTATTAACAAGAGACTTCGACAAGTGTTTTCCCTACCGTAACTAGGGGGAACGGTTTAAGAGTGGTGGTACACTACTTAAACAGTTGAAGTCTTTTTTCTATCCGCACGTTTTTGTTAGTTTTATTATAGCGTTAACTAGTCTCATAATTCAATAAAAATTAGCAAAATATATCAAAACAAGTATTTTTAGCTACGATCCGTTTGTTATTTCTTTAGGAGTCGACTTCATCATAGCTGAATTTGTGGAATTAGGGGAGGGGTATTTTTTTACCCCTCCCTAAATAGTTAGAAATGTGTTATAATGCTGCATTTCTATAACGTTAAAGGCTTAGTAATTCGTACACTTTTAATGATAAGGGTAAATAGCTATTCTGGGTAGGGTGATTTTTTCTAATCCTTTTTTGGTAGATGGGGTGAGAAAAAATCACCCTATTCAATATGCTTATAATATGATATGGGTAACTTTTAACTATAAAGGCAGAGGGATATTTTTGGCTTCAAAGATCGTATAGGAAGCTCTTATGCTTTGTATATGCTTCTTTAATGTCTTCTGAATAGTTTTACGCTTTCTTTATCCTTAGAAGCTCACAATGGCTGTTAAAAGTGTCAGCAATGAACTGTATAGTTTGCTATCGATGAAACAAACGTAATGTATCTATCAAAACATAGGTATGAAAGCTACTTCTACTCATTAATGGCCTTTTGAACTTAGCTACTACAAATCTTGATTTCACTATACTATAGAAGCATAAAGGCAGGCCTTAGCCTGCCTTTATAAACGCTAAGATTAATCTTCAAATAAATGATCCAGTTCTTCTGCTGCTTCCCGTTTTCTTTTTTCCCTGAACTGTATTTTTTCTTCTTGAATCTTGTGTAGCGCAACTCTTTTGGCCTTCTTAGTAGCTTCTGTTTCACCGAACTGTGTGGACTTAAACTTTTGAATATTTAAATGGTCGTATAAATTATTAACGAGTTCCATTAATACCCGAGCGTCTATTTGTGTGTTCTTTGTCGTTTCTTTTATCTCACTTAACTCATCGTCTAAGTACTGGTAAAATCCACTTGCTCTTTTCAGGTAAGCCTGACCTATTGCGTCAATTGTAGCAGCGTCTAAAAATGTTTCATCGGGCTCAATCGTTCATATTTTCGAATGATATCTGCAATGGCATCGCCTGGAAAACGATAGCCTCTTTCTTTCATATGTTTATGAAGATATTCATCAGCCTCTTCACTTAAAGAAATCATTCTTCTGTGTTTGCTTGCGGTCATTATTCGTCATCCTCCCAGAAGAGTTTATTGAATGTACGATCCATATTTGCCATCGCATCTGAGCATCTTTGCATTGTCTCTATGGTTCGATCATACAAATCATCAATAGCTTGTTCTTGCTTTTCTACTTCTTCCATAATAGATAATGTTTCAATTTGTTCTTTCAAAAAAGCTTATCGAGAAAGACCCTTTTCTTTGGCTAAACGATCTACTTTACTCACAGCAACCGGACATACATTTCTCACTTTAATCTCCATGTTTGTTCTCCTTTCCTGTGTTTTTATTGCATCAACATAAAAAACGTAAAAACATCTTGAAGAGCATAAGGGGTTTTTGCCCCCACAGGCTGTGTGGGGTTAGGCAGAGCCTAACAAAACCTTGGGTACAAGGAAATGTTTGCAAGAACCCCCTCAGCGCACCCTCAAATTGAAGGACAGTCCCTTCACCGCACCTTCAGTGATCACAACATTTGTGCTAGAAACCCCTTCACCGACCCTTCATAGTTGATAAATGTCCCCTCAAGGGTCACTTCATTTCGAGGTGTTTTTTGAAAAAAATAAGACAGAAGCAAACGATCTTTTTTATTTCTTTCGCACGTTCATGGTCAAAACGGCCATCTGTTTTTGCTTACAATGCAAGTGATTTACGCGTGCTTTTTTACCATCTATGAATCAATTTTTATTCTATAAACGATTACCGTTCTAAAAAAATACACGTTCACAAGATGTCGGTATTTATTTTTTTCATGTTTACATGAGTTAGAAAAACATTTTATAAAAAGGAAAATGAAAAGCCAAGACAGAATGAAAATTGTGATAAAAAAAGATGCGATTCAATCTAATGATGAAAGCATTCAGTTCTATGAAGGTGACCAAAAAAGTCTATAAGAAAAGATCCAAAAATTAAGTGAAAAGCAACAAGATTTAGCCATGAAGTGAAAAAACACATGTTAACAGTAGGTCAACATGTGTTTTTTTGAGGTTCACAGTAGGTTCACATCATTAATTTTTCATGTTCACAGTAGGTTCACATAGAGGAATTTAGGTCAACAGTAGGTTCACACTTTAGAGGTTGTCGTGATATCACGGTTTTGCTAGGCTCTGCCTAGCCTATCATCCCGTGTGATAGCAAAAACCCCTTATGCTCTTCTCTCTTTTGTAGTAGGGAACCACAATCTACAGGAAAGGAATAAATATTATGGATTTGTTCTTAAAAAATATTGATCCAATTGTGGTTAAAAAAATAGATGAAATTGAAAAGAAAAAAAGATTTCTTGCAAGGACTTTTTTAAAAGTCAGTTTAGAAAGGAAGGAGGTACTGAGAGAGAGAAAGGATTATGACAAAGAAAGAAAAGAGAAATCATAAAATAGATTCACAAAATTTTTTGCACGGAATAGTGGAGCACATTCTAAAAAAACGGAGTACAACACAGGAAATGGAACGTTAAAAAAAGCAAAAGTTTGAGAGCAAGAGAAGGAATGAAAAGTCCTCTTTTTCCATACTACGATGGTAGAAGGGGGGAAGAAGTAGCAAGCAAAATAAGGCGAAGTTATTTTAGTTATAGAGGATCTATATTTATAAATTCATAATCAATCAATCGAATAGTATAAAGACTTTTTTCTCTTTCCAGCTTGCGAGCAATGCATATAATCATTACAGAACTCACAATGGGTTAAATCATCCTTTATAATTGGGAGATTAACAATACTCTCACAATAAGGACAAGGTGGTGTAATCACTATAAATCTCTTCTATGTTTTAAAATAGGAGAGCATTAATACTCTCCCTTAAAACTCACGATTCATATTCCTTTTCTTCATCAATCCATCTATCTTCAGTCAATAGCCCACACTTAGGACATTTATATTTTGGATCTAGTTGAGTTGTTATTGCCTCAAAATTACAAGGTTCACATAAATGAATTAAAAACAAGTATTATCACACTCCAAATAAATAGAAACCACATCATCTTTATAGGTTTCATAAGTGATAATAACATCTTTTCCATCCTTTTATATTTATTTTGCACATCCAATTATTTATAAAACTATTCGGATCCAACCAGTAAAAAAGCGACTGCTCATTGTTCAGCAATCGCACCCGACTGTGGAAAATCTCATCTATATGTATTATTGAACTAAAGCAACCTTTAGCTAAACAAGCAGCAATAGTTATTATATTTGTCCTAAATCTTTAACACATATATCGAATAATTTGTTCGATTTGTCGAGTTTACTTTAACGCAACCCATTCATAATCATTTGAGTGAATTGAGGGCTATATTTTATCAAGTTATCACTATTGATCGCTTGACTCTTCAGTCCCTCCGTGAAAATATGCATAAACATCAATAAAACCTCATCAGAATATGCGGGATTAATTTTCCCTTCTTTACGCCCTTTTTGAAACAGTCTTAAAACTAATCGATCACTTGTTTCTTGTGCATCCTTATCAAAAAAAGTCTGTTCACTTGCAAATTGCTGCATCACATTATGAAAAAATATTGATGTCGTACTTTGGATTTCTTTCATTTTATATTGCGTGAGTTCCATATACGTTTGTTCAAAAGATAAATCACTTTCAATCAATCGTTCGTATTCTTCATGAATAGAGGCAAATGAATTCTGTAACGCAGTATTTATTAAATTATCTTTTGTATTGTAATAATTAAATAAGGTTACTTTACTCACACCCGCCCTTTTTGCAATCTCGTCCATGGTTATATTTGAAATGTCCTTTTGATTCAGCAATTCAAGCGTAGCTTCTTCAATAATTTTCATTTTCTTTTCACGCCTTAGATCAAAGCCATTTTTTTTCGTCATCTTCTCACCACATTTTTTCCGTTTTTTAATTACTTTCTACATATATATAGTATTTCATTTTTTGAACTAATTCAAACATTTTAGTTAAAAATAGTTTGAATTAATATAGATATGAGCGTATATTATGAACTATAAATGTGTTTTTAGTAAAAAATTCGTAGAATAGGGGATGAGACGAATGGTTATAGCAGAAATTAAGGGGCTACAAAAAAAATATAAATCAACCCCCGCCTTAAAAAATGTAACGATGGAATTAAAAAGAGGTGAAGTATTAGGTTTTATAGGACCAAATGGAGCCGGAAAATCGACGACCATCCGCATCCTTCTAGGTATTATAAAGTCTAGTGGAGGAACAGCCAAAATCTTCGGGAAGGATGTCTGGAAAGATTCGATTGAAATCCATAAACGACTTGCCTACGTTCCTGGTGATGTAAATCTTTGGCCAAATTTAACAGGTGGAGAAATTATTGATGTTTTTATGCGACTGCAGGGAACGAAAAACGATGCACGACGCGATGAATTAATTCAAAAATTCCAACTGGATCCTAAGAAAAAAGCACGGACTTATTCAAAAGGAAATCGCCAAAAAGTTGCCCTTATTGCCGCGTTTGCTAGTGATGCAGAACTTTATATTTTTGATGAACCAACTAGTGGTCTTGACCCTCTAATGGAAGCTGTCTTTCAAGAGCAAGTAGAAAATTTAAAGAATCAAGGAAAGTCCATCCTTCTTTCCAGCCACATCTTAAGCGAGGTAGAGCGCTTATGTGACCGCGTAGCGATTATTCGTCAAGGAGAAGTAATTGAAACCGGAACATTAGATGAATTAAGACATTTAACCCAATATCAATACAAGGTTACGACCCGTGACGTACCGATTGGATTAAAACAGGTGAGGGGTGTGCATGACCTAGTGATCAATGGTAAAGAAGCTGTTTTCCAAGCTGATAGTGATCAAATTGAGTCCATTCTAGAAGCAATCATTCCTTACCATGTAACAAAGCTCGAGAGTGTACCGCCGACTCTTGAAGCGTTGTTTATGCGCCATTACACTGGAAAGTAGGTGAGAAAAATGAAAAATCGCTTTAATATGACTGGAATGCTCTTTCTTCATACATTACGTAGAGATTGGTTAAAGCTTCTCATTTGGGCAGTGGCCTTAAGTCTTTTCACAGGCGGCTTTGCGAGTGCAATGTATGAAATCTATGGAAAAGACCCTGCTGGATTGATGGCTATGTATGAAACCTTAAAGAATCCAGCAATGATTGCCATGCTTGGACCAACATCAGCTGCTGCCGAAACGTATACAGTGGGAGCAATGTACGCACATGAAATGATCCTCTTTACGTCACTCGTATTTGCCATTGTATCGATTATGCATGTAATAAGTCGAACAAGAAAAGAAGAGGATGATGGAACAACAGAGCTTATTCGTTCTTTTCAAGTTGGTCGACTGGCCAACACGACAGCAGTCGTTATCGAAATGTTCCTTCTACATTTGGTCATAAGCGTTCTTTCTACAGGCTTGCTACAAGTCCAAGGTGTACCTGGAATGGATTTTCATAGTAACTTATTATATTCCTCTTCATTAGGTATGCAAGGGTTCTTATGGGCGATGATTGCACTCATATTTGCCCAATTAGCTGCTGGAGCTGGAAGTGCAAGGGGACTGAGCTTCTTTACTCTCGGCTTTTTTTACATTCTTCGAATGGTAACAGATATGAAAGCACCAGATGGTTCTTGGTTCAACCCGTTAGGGTGGAGTTATCTAGTAAATGTTTACATTAGTGATAGCTGGCTTCCAATCGTCATTGCTTTTGTTGCCAGTATCGTTTTCATTGCAGTTTCTTATCTTTTGGAACAAGTTCGAGATATGGGAGCTGGATATTTACCAGAACGCGCTGGTCATGCACATGCAAAAGAACATATGTTGAGTCTTCCTGGCCTTGTATTACGACTGCAAAAAATATTTATTATTGGCTGGCTCTTTGCCCTCTTTATATGTGGAGCTATGTATGGATCCATTTTTGGAGATATGGATGATTTTGCAAGTGAAAATGAGATCATGAAGCAAATGTTCCTTCATAATTCAGATTACACCATACAAGAACAATTTATGAGCGTTCTCTTCGTGATTTTATCTCTATTGACTACGATTTTTATTGTAGGAAGTCTCATGAGGCTCGTAAACGAAGAAAAGAAAGGGCGCTGGGATCAGCTTTATGCCACTAAATTAAGTCGCACCAAATTTTACTGGTACCATATGATAATAGCTTCCATACTAGGAGTGGTTGGACAATTTTCTGCAATATTAGGGCTCTATTTGGCCCAACGAAGTGTCATGGAAACACCGTTAAGTTTCTGGGAAATTACTAAGGCTGGGATTGTGTGGATACCTGCGATTTTCTTCTTTATCGGCATTTTGTCTGTCCTAATTGGTTGGTTGCCGCGCTTTACGATGATTATTTGGGCTTATCTAATATTTGCTTTCTTTATCAGTTATTTTGGGCAAATGATGGAGATTCCAAAATTCGTAACCAACCTAGATGTATTTAGCTATATTCCAAAAATTCCAATTGAAGAATGGAAATGGGGAGCCATCATCTTCATCAAATTATTGGCTCTCTTCATAATCGTTATTGGTTTCATCGGCTATAAAAAACGGGATTTAGTAAGTGAGTAAAAAAGAAACGGGTTTTAACGAAACCACTGAAAAAGTGATCGTTTGTAAAAAATTAAAGATTTTAGGGATATCTAAATTCTAAATGTATCCTCAAGAAAGAAACGGGCCTTAGAAGCAACTCTAGAGGTCCGTTTTTTTATGACTATATAATGAAGAACATATCTATTTGTCGACAATACAATAATCCAAAAAGGTACACCTTTTTAGACGGAAAAAAACAAACGATAAAGCGTCTATTTAATCTTGAAAACAATCCAGACGTATTAAAAATACTCGGCCTTATTGTACGCTTGGTTTACATCTCTTCCCAGCTGATAACTATCAGCATTACTTTTGAAGTTGGAAGTATTTTTTTAATTCAGAAAATAATTATAAGAATACTTATTTCGACATACTTCAACATCCATTATGTAGTAATATTTATATAAATTTACACATTCAGATAAAGGCAAACTAGTTGAAAAGCTAGGACGCAAAGCTACAGGTCTAAAGTCAATTGACTATGACAGCTGAGCCTCCTGAAAATCTGGAGGAATTTATGTTTATGGACAGTAAAAAAGAAGTAATAACGTCACATTTAGACCAAGAATGGATTAGACTTATCCAAGAGGCTAAGGAAGTAGGGTTATCGGTTAAAGAAGTAAAAGCATTTTTAGATAATACACAAACCTAGCGATAACAAAAAACATTAGATAGACACGCTATCTAATGTTTTTTGCTATCGTGTTATCTTGAGATTTTGCTTCTAGAAACTGTTTAAATTCTTCTTTACTCACATTTGAATTCATTGCATCTTTAACTAGCTTCATCCACTCTTCTGGCAGAACTGCTATAGACTTTTTCATAATAGTACCTCCTTACATAAGTCCTTTTTATCATTTACCGTTTGTTTTAAGCTTAAAACCCTATTTTATAGTGACCACCCACTATATTACAACTAAATAGTTAATCCTCTTTACTTTAATCGACTATAGATAGCTGTTTATGTAGTAAAAAATAAAATTCTTTCTATTATTCTTCCGGAGTCACCGCATTTTTTATATTCTGATATTCTTTTCACCGGCGATAAAAAGTAGCTTCACTTATATTTGTGATTTTACAAATTTCCTTTACAGGCTTATTAGTAGTTTCATGAAGATCCATGGCATGCCTTACCCCATCATGCTTTAACATGAATTTTTGCTTCTTTCCTTTATATATACCTTTTAGTAGTAAGATGAACTACTTATCACTTATAGATCTAGCATAAGGAGTGGATTTTTCAACATAATTATAATAATAAGGAGAAATTGCACCTATTAAGTAACCTAAAGGTGGTGAGTACTTATGAAAAACAGGGATAAAAGACGAAAAAAGAAACGTGATTTTTTAAAGGATTACTTAAAAAATAAGTTAGGTAATTGGAAACCTGGACTTAGCAAAGAGCCGACCTCGAATTCTAAGACGACACAAGAAAATAGAAACCTTGATTAGGTAATATTTGTGTATAGGTATTTAGAAATTTGTCAACATGAAAAATAGCCCCCTTTAGAAGTCTATCTCTAGAGAGGGCTGATTATAAAGCATATTTAGTAAACTTATTTTAAATATTTAGAAAATTAAATCACTAAGGAATTATTGAGTAAAAGAATTAAAGATAAATTCTACTTGTGTGTTTTAAGACACACATTCCTATCAAAACCAACACAAAATAAAAATAATAAACGTTAGATAATTTTAAAATAACTCGTTAAACAAATCGTTAATACTTTTTACTTTTAGATATAGATAATATTTATTGTTATATTATTCATAAGAGTAAACAATAAAACACTTTATTTAAAATAGTGTTAGCCATTACATACATTGTAGAAAAAGGTTAGTGCTTATTTGTTATAGTATTTGAAATAGGTACATGTGAATAGAATATCCTTCACAAAGGTACTATTCATTCTCATGTACCTATAATTTTCTTTATTTAGAGGGCAGACTTTTTAATAAGTCATAGGTAAGGCAGACAGGTGTATCATTTCTCGGATCTTTTACAATCTCAGCGTCAATTTGAAAAACTTCCTTCAATACCTGTGAAGTAATAACTGTTTCAGGTTTTCCTTCGCTGACAATTACTCCATCACGCATAGCCACTATATAATCAGCAAATCTTGCTGCAAGGTTTAAATCATGTAATACCATTACAATGGTTCTTCCTTCTTGCTTATTTAGGTTTTCAAGAAGTTTAAGTATTTCTAACTGATGAGCTAAGTCTAAATAGGTAGTGGGCTCATCCAATAAAATTAAATCAGTTTGTTGTGCAAGTGCCATTGCAATCCATGCACGTTGTCTTTGTCCACCGGATAGAGCGTCAATAGGTCTATTTTTAAATGAAGTCATTTCAGTAATATTTAAAGCCCATTCAATAACTTTTCTATCTTGATCAGACAGTTTTCCAAATCCTTTTTGGTGAGGAAATCTTCCATACGTAATAAGTTCAAAAACAGTGATTCCAGAAGGTGCCTCTGGTCGCTGAGGGAGAATAGCCATTTTTTTAGCAACTTCTTTTGTTGATTGTTTGCTAATAGCTTTTCCATCAAGGTAAACAGTTCCATTTTTAGGCGCTAAAATACGTGCAAGAGCTTTCAAAGTAGTAGATTTTCCGCACCCATTTGAACCAATAATAGCAGTTATCTTACTTGTAGGTATTTGTAAATTAAGCTTTTTCACAATTTGTATATCGTCATAAGATAAATCTAAATTTTCAGTAGCCAGGATAGCCAATTTCATTGCTCCTTTTTATGATTGATTAGTATAGCTTTAATTTCATTTCTTTATATACAAAGTTTAATAATGAAGTATCTTTTAATTTATTTAGTTCTCATCAATAGGTAGATAAAATACGGAGCTCCTAAAATAGAAACTAAAATCCCTACGGGCATTTCTGTAGGAGACATCACGATACGTCCTACTGTATCGGCTCCTAATAATATTAATGAACCTAAAAGAGCAGATAATGGTAAAACTTTTTTGTGATTGGGTCCTATTAATGCTCGAGAGATATGCGGTGCAATTAAACCTAGAAATGTAATTCCTCCTCCAACAGAAACACAAGCCCCTGCCAAAGCAACACCAATAAGCAATAATTTTAATCTTTCTTTTTCAATGGATACTCCTAATCCAATAGAAACTTCATCCCCAAAGCTTAAAATATCAAGGAAACGTGATTTATATACAGCGATTGGTATTAAAAGAATTAGCCATAACAAAGTGGATATAACAAATGACCAATTTGTACCCCATATACTACCTGATATCCAAGTTAAAGTTTTCATAAAATCTTGAGGTTCCATTTTCATTTGTAAGGCCATTGTACTTGAAGCAAAAGCAGCGTTGATTCCAATACCTACCAGAATTAGTCGAATAGGGGTTACTTTACCCCGTTTCCGAGAAAATCCATAAATTAAAGCCGCAGCTATAAATGCGCCTAGTAAAGCTGTAAAGGGCATCAAAAAGATTGACATAATGCCTGTTAAAAAACTAGAGCCATGAAAAATAAACATATATAGTACAACGGAAAAACTTGCACCTGCATTGATTCCTAGAATACCTGGATCTGCTAACTCATTTCGAGAAATACTCTGCATAATAGCTCCAGATACAGCGATACCTGCTCCAATTAAAATAGCTAGTACAATTCGAGGAAGGCGAAAATTAAACAGTATTAATCTTTGATTCCCTATATCATTCCCGAAAAAAGCAGACCAAACTTGTGATAGAGGAATCTTAATAAATCCCGCGTTAATACTAACAATTAAAATTAGAAACAGTAATAGTAGTAAGGTTACGCATAATAGCTTATATCCGTGCTTACTTTTATTTAATAATTGAATCATTATAAGTTCGTCCCTTCTTTACGAGCTAGATATAAGAAGAAAGGAACACCAATAAGAGCAGTTACAGCTCCAACGGGAGTTTCAAATGGTGGATTAATCATTCTTCCAAGAATATCTGCAGCTAACAATAAAACAGCTCCTATTATAGCTGAACAAGGGATAATATATCTATAGTCGATGCCAACTATAAAGCGTGTTATATGTGGAACAACTAATCCAATAAAGCCAATCATTCCAGCAATTGATACAGCTGCACCGGTTAATAATAGTACAGCAACCATGCCTAAAATACGTACAATTCGAGTGTTTTGTCCAAGCCCAGTTGAAACTTCATCCCCAAGACTGAGAATCGTAATAGAGCGTGAAAGAAAAATAGAAATAACAATTCCTATTATTATGACAGGTATAGCGTATTTTAATTGATTCATTTGAATACCTGAAACGCCTCCGGCATACCAGAAGTTCATTTCCTTTGCTACATTGAATTTAAGACCAATTGAAGTAGATAATGAAGTAAATAACGCACTAATTGCTGTACCAGCAAGGGCCAGCTTTACTGATGTATTTCCGCCTTTTGATATAGCAACAATTCCAAATACTAAGGCTGTGGCAAAACCAGCTCCAACAAATGAAAATAAAATCAATTTACCATAGGTAATGTCAGGGAAGAAAGCAAAGGCAAGAGCTATGCAAAAAGAAGCTCCTGCTGTTACACCTAAAATAGAAGGCGAGGCAAGAGGATTTCTTGTCATGCCTTGCATAAGACTACCCGAAACAGCCAAAGCAGCACCCACAAAAACAGCTGCTAATGCTCGAGGTAATCTTAAATCATGAATAATGACATGTGCTGAATTATTATCATTATAAGAAAATAAACTCTCCCAAACCGTACGATAGGTAACATGAGATGCACCAAAATGAATAGAAAAAATAACTGATAGTAATACAGCAATCCAACCAAATAAAATGATAGTAATCCCTATCTTTTTTTTGTAACTAGCTTCATCCTGTAGTTCATCAGCCACTTTATTTGTTTTATCCATATAAATTTTTCCTCCTGCACGCGAAACTAAATGTACTAGATAATGGATATTAATTAATTTTGCAAAGTACTTTAGAATAAATGTAATAGCCATTGACATTATAGGATGAATTCGCTTTAATTAATAGTGATAATTATTATCAATGAATCAGACAGATAATATTTTAACATAGTTATAGGGGGATTAAAATGAAGTATGGTGTAAAAATAAAAAGAGTTCTACAAATTTGCAGCGTGGGATTATTGTCTGTTGGTCTGGTTGCATGCCAAGATAATCAATCTTCTGAAAAACACTCAGAAAATCGTGCGGTAACTGATGCAGTTGGACATAAAATAGAAGTTCCAACGAACCCAAAACGTGTATTAGGATCTTATCTAGAAGATCCACTGGTAGCTTTAGGTGTTACACCTGTAGCACAATGGTCTGTTAGTAACGGTGTTCAAGATTATTTAAAAGATGATTTAAAGAATGTGCCTAAAATCTCTTATGATTTACCATTTGAAGCTGTTCAAAAGACTAAACCAGATCTAATACTTATGGACTCGTCTAGTATGGTAGAGGGCGGAAAATACGACCAATACAGTAAAATCGCACCTACATATGTAGTGGGTAAAGATAAAAATAATGACTGGCGTAAAGAATTACAAGAAGTAGGAAAAGTATTGAATAAAAAAGATGATGCACAAAAACTTCTTGACGATTATGATAAAAAAGTAAAAGATGCAAAAGCAAAATTAGCTGAAAATAAAGAAGTTCCTTCTGCAGCAGCAGTTTGGCTAGTAAATAATAAATTATTTATCTCTTCGAAGGACTTATCAAGTGGGGACGTCCTTTATAACGATTTAGGATTAAAAGTACCGAAGGTAGTAGAAGAAATATCCAAGAACACAGAAAACAATTGGAATCCAATTTCTTTAGAAAAGTTAGCTGATTTAGATGCAGATTATATCTTCTTAGTAAATAGTGATAAAAATGGGGCAAGTACATTAAGTAATTCTATTTGGAAAAACATTCCTGCCGTAAAGAATAATCATGTAGCTGAATTTCCTAGATCCTCTAGTTGGCTGTATACAGGGGTTATTGCAAATGATCAAATTATTGATGATGTTCTAAAAACTATTAAATAATGAAACATCTTGTTTTCTTCTTCATTTGACACTTTGAAAATAAACCAATTATTAGTTAAATAACTATAAATCAGATTTAGATCATTTACATTCATATAAGATACGAGTGAATTAAAACGAAAAATAACCAGCGCTTTTCTAAAAAGTAGTGGTTATTTTTCTTTTTACATTGTGTTGGAAGATATAAATTTTTGAATAGGGGGATGTTGATGTTACGGCGGTTTTTTTCTTACTATAGACCATATAAATACTTATTTTTATTAGATTTTTGTTGTGCAATTCTAGCTGCATTGTTGGAATTAGTGTTTCCATTGGCTGTAAACAGAGTAGTTGACGATTTATTGCCAAGTGGTAACTGGTCTTGGATTTTATGGGGTTGTATTGGATTACTAATGATTTACGTAATTAGTGCAGGTATGAACTTTGTGGTTACTTATTGGGGACATAAATTAGGAATCAATATTGAAACCGATATGCGTAAACAATTATTCAATCATGTGCAAAAGCAATCTTTTCGTTTTTTTGACAATAATAAGACAGGGCATCTTGTTTCTAGAATGACGAACGATTTAATGGATATCGGTGAAATTGCTCATCACGGTCCTGAAGATTTATTTATAGCTATTATGACCTTAATAGGTGCTTTTGGAATAATGTTTAGTATCAATCCACAACTCGCTATCCTAACATTTATTATTGTTCCGTTAGTTAGTTGTTTATCCATCTATTTTAGTAAAAAAATGTCTAAAGCTTTTAAAGGGATGTTTAGTGATATTGCCAATTATAATGCTCGTGTAGAGAATAATGTAAGTGGTATTAGAGTAGTCAAAGCATTTGCTAATGAAGAATATGAAATAGAGAAATTTGCCGAAAGCAATGGTAAGTTCCGTAAAACAAAGTTATTAACATATAAAATAATGGCATGGAATGCTTCTATTAGTTATGTGTTAATGAAGATTATCTCTTTATTTGTTCTTGTATGTGGTTCATGGTTTGTTATCCAAAAAAATATGACCTATGGTGAATTTATCGCTTTTGTCATGTTATCGAATGTGTTCTTAACTCCGATTAAACAAATAAACGCAGTAATTGAAATATACCCTAAGGGGATTGCAGGTTTTAGAAGGTTCTTAGACCTTCTTGAAACGAAAGCAGATATATCAGATAAACCCAATGCTAAGGATATTGAAGAATTGAAAGGAAAGATTATCTTCGATAACATAACTTTTGGATATGATAAAAATGATCAAATCTTAGAGAATATTAATTTGTCTATTCAGCCAGGAGAAACTGTTGCTTTAGTTGGTCCATCTGGGGCAGGCAAAACCACCTTATGCAATCTATTACCAAGGTTTTATGATGTTGACCAAGGCGAGATCTTAATAGATGGAATAAATATTAGTGAAATAAAGTTGAATTCCTTACGTTCACATATTGGAATTGTACAACAAGATGTATTCTTATTTGATGGGTCGATTCGAGAAAATATTCAATATGGTAAGTTAGATGCAAAAGATGAAGATATTTTAGAGGCATTACGTCAAGCCCAGCTGGAGGATTTTGTATTAAAACTTCCTCAAGGCCTTGATACATTAATTGGTGAAAGAGGTGTGAAACTTTCCGGGGGACAGAAGCAAAGGTTATCTATTGCTAGAATGTTTTTGAAAAATCCTTCTATTTTAATCTTAGATGAAGCTACCTCTGCTCTAGATACAGAAACAGAGAATGCTATACAAGAAGCATTATCAAAACTGTCAGTAGGTCGTACTACTTTGATTATTGCACATCGTTTGGCAACGATTAAAAATGCAGATCGGATTATTGTAGTGGCAAATAAATCAATCATTGAACAAGGGAAACATGAGGACCTTTTAGCCACTGAAGGAGCTTATAGCAAATTACATCAAGCTCAATTCAGCATATAACTTACAAGTTATATGTTGAAACTACTGATAAAAAACTTAAATTTGTGCAAGAAGACCATTGAATTTATTCGATTGCTTACTAAAAAACCTTTAAGATAATCCCTTCTTAAAGGTTTTTTAGTATCTTTAGGCTTATGTGTGAGAATCGTTCACTTTGGTATAAGCTGTTCATTATTATTTTATACCTAGGCGCATTCGGTAACTAAATAACACATTTTGAGCTTTTCCAGTAAATGCTTCTGTTACATTGTTTTTGAAATGTTCAACTTCTTTATAAAGTTCATGTGCTCCTTTTTTTAAAGCTGTTTGTAGCCCACCTTGACTTAATGCAATATTTGCATATCGATCTGCATTGCATAGTTCCCAGTTATGAAAGACGATCTCCTTTGAAAATCGAAATAAGCCTGACTCTTCAATTTGCTGAAGATGTTTTTCTTTATTCCACTTGTGGGGATGTTTTTCTACGTCTGCTAATTGTCTTGCCCGTGTCTCAGCAAGATTAATTAACTTCTTATATTGTTCCTCAACTATCCAGTTAAAAGTAGGCGGCCAATCACAATCATAAGCAGCGAATATGCCTCCCGAACGTAGTACACGTGCACACTCATGAAGAGTACTCTGGGGTTCCATCCAGTGAAAAGATTGAGAGCAGGTTATAATGTCTATAGATTCTGATACTAGTTCTAATTGATGAGACAAACCTTTGGTAAAATGAATATTAGATGGTTTATTTATTCTTTCCCAGTTAGTAATAGCTACTTTACGCATATCATCATTGGGCTCTACTCCAATAATGTTTACAGAGTCATTCATCCATAAGAACGAAGAAAGGCCAGTTCCACACCCTATATCTACAACATTTCTCGGCTTTTCCCCTAAGTAAGTATGTAAAATTTTTATCACTTCCCGAGGAGGACTAGGTCGATTTCGATCGTAAAGGTTAGCAAAACCCGTAAAGCGTTCGATATTATTATTATTTACTTGTTCACTTGTACACATAGACTGTTTCACTCCTTTGTAATAAGTGTGAATGGAATATTATAAGTATAAATTAATTTATACGATGTTGTCGCCTTTTGGACCTTTTCTACATTTAAAATAATAGATAATTGTAAAAAGAAAAACCACAAATTCATTAATTAATAACGAATTTGTGGTTTATTTACTTCCTTTAATACCTTTTTTTAGTTTTGACAATTAAAATATTCAAGCAAATTAGAAATCATTAACCCTATCTTTTAACACTTTGCAACAGAATTAAATCTCTTATCCGTAAAACCATACGTTTACGGACTTTTCTTTTAAATAGAAAATCCATCGTTTCCATCGTCCGTTTAAGTTTAAAAATAAATTACGAACGTCTTCTTAAATTCTTATATTTTTACGAACGTTTTTAATGGAATAGTAGAAAGAGAAACACATAAAGGAGGACTGTTTTTAGAGGTTGCAATTAAAAAACAATTAATACTCAAGCAGCATTTCGTGATTTTTATCCTATTTAAATTAATACGAAATTATAGTGGGAAATTAAAATATAAGTAGACAACTGCTATTTAATATGGTTTGCTGAATTTAAAGAATATTTAATACATTCTTTAAATTTATTTCTTTAAGGAGGATTTTATGCGTTTAACAATCGAACATATTTTAAACTTTGATATCATGAATACTGCAACGGTAAAGGCAGGAAAAGACATTATAAATCAAAAGTATGTTCAGTGGATTTCTGCTATTGAAATGCCTGTAGAAAATTTTGTGAGAAAAAATGAAGTGGTATTAACTACAGCAATTGGTTGCGGGCATGATTTGGAATTATTCAAAGGTTTTGTGCAAGATATTATAGAATCAGAGGCTACGGCTCTTATTATTGCTGTAGGTCGTTACATATTTGATATCCCTAAGGAAGTTATTCAATTAGCAGAGGAAAAACAATTAATTATCATTGAGATTCCCTGGGAAGTTCGGTTTGCTAGTATAATTGAGAATGTGATGAAAGAATTAAATGACCTTAATTATAAGGAATTTAAAAAATCAGAAAGAACTCAACAGGAACTCTTAAAATTAATTTTGCAAGGTGAGGATCTTGATTATATTTCTAAATTCGTTCAGACAGAAATAGGAGGAACAGTCCTCATCACCGATCGGAATGGAACAATTGAAGGAACAAGCAGCCATAGCCGAAAGATTATAGAAAAATGGCCTCTGTATATTGAAAAAAATCTTATTCCGTCAACAGAGAGAACGACGTTAACACGTGATCCTATGTTTCAAAAATTTAAAAGTATTGCAGTAGAGGACCATACAATTTTACAACTCCCCATTCTTACCGTTTCAGGTGAAATACAAGGTTATTTATTTGTTATTTTACGCGCAGGGCTATGTATAGATTTATTTTTAACACAGTACCGCGTCAATGTATTGGAACATGCTGTGACGACTATAGCTCTTTGGTTTTCTAAAAAAAATGCCATTGAAGATACAAAAATGCGTTTGCGCAGTGATTTTGTTCATGAACTCGCCAAGGGAGAATTTAACTCTTTGGAGCAGGCTCATTCAAGAGCCAAAGTGTTTGGATATAACTTGAAATTGCCCTATATCTGTGTTTTAGGTTTTCCAGAAAATTTAAAAAAGATTTTTCGCACACAAAAAAAAGATCATGACTTGTTCGAACATTGGCTTGACAGTATGATTCACTATATTGAAGAAGAAATTTCATATGCAGCAAAGTCACTAAACAAGAGGGTGATGATGAGTTATCATGGGGAAGAATTGATTATTTTTCTAGAGGATAACATAAAAAATAACAATGATAGCGCTAACAATTTTTTGAACTTGGTAGAGAGACGCTTACGAAATTTGCTTCCTGAGGTAATCATATCATGGGGAACCGGAAATTATCATGAAGGTATTGTTGGGCTTAAGGAAAGCTATGAAAATGCAAAAGTAGCTTTAACTATTGGTAGAAATAAAAAAGGGTTAGGAGAGCGTATGCTATATGAGAATACGCGCATTGATCGTGTACTCCTAAATCTTGCTGAAAACGAGGAGATGAAAGAAGTCATCTTATCTACTATTGGTCCGTTAGTGAAGTATGATGAACAGCGCAACATGGACTTAATAGGTACATTTACTACATACAATCATTATCATGGAAATGTGAGTCAAACGGCGAGGGCATTAAATCTTCATAGGCAATCTCTGATGTATAGACTAAGAAAAATTGAATCCTTGACTGGACTTTCGCTCATTGATCCTGACGATTTATTTTTATTAGATCTAAGCGTTAAAATTTGGAATTCAGGAATGTCAAACAAAGCGCTTAATTTAGTTTAAGTACTTAAATAAAAAACTATATAGTAGAATTGATAAGTTAATAAGAGCTGGAAGTTTAAATGGTGATGACAAGAATTTTATTAGTATTGTCATCATTTTATGTTGGATCTTGAAAGTTTTTGCGTTGGAGATGCATTATTTAAAATTGTATGAAGAAATTATCTTTTCATTAGCCACTTTCATCAATAGATTACTGAAAATTCAAACGTTATAATCAAAAGGAAGATATACGTACTTGTTTTAATAATGAGAAACTTAATATCAAGGAGGGAGAAGCTTGAATCATCTCAAGTCTGTAAGAAAAGAAAATGAATTAACCATTCTTAATATTTGGGAAGCAAAAAGAAGAATTGCTTCCATTATAAATAGGACTCCATTAATTCAATCTTATATTCTGTCTGAAAAAGTAGGACGTCCCGTTTATTTAAAGCTTGAGAATGTTCATGAGATTGGAGCATTTAAAGTAAGAGGAGCAGCTAATAAAATATTGAGTTTAAATGAAGAGGAGAAAAAGAGAGGAATTGCAACATTCTCAACAGGAAACCATGGAATGGCCGTAGCGTATGTAGCGAAAAAGCTTGGTATTGAGGCCGTAGTATGTATTTCACAACGCGTTCCGAATGCAAAAGTTGATTCGCTGAAAAGACTGGGCGCAAAAATTGAAATTTACGGAGACAGTCAAGACGAAGCAGGGGAGCGCTGTTATGAGTTAGAAAAAGAGAAAGGGTTAACAGTTATAGAACCATTTGATGATCCGCATATTATCGCAGGGCAGGGAACAATCGGGTTAGAAATACTAGAGGAAGTACCTGACTTAAAAGATGTGATTATTCCACTTTCAGGAGGAGGATTGCTGTCAGGAATTGGATTAGCCTTAAAATCTAATGATCCGTCCATAAGAATAACGGGAGTCTCAATGGAGCATTCGGCTGTCATGTATGAAAGTTTAAAAGTAGGAAAGCCAATAAAATTAGTAGAAAAGAACACTCTTGCTGATAGTTTATTGGGTGGGATCGGATTGGATAATAAATATACATTCCAGATGGTTCAGAAATATATGGATGATGTCTTGCTCATTAAAGAGGAAGAAATTTCCTATAGTATGGCTTTTATGATGGATAAGCATCGTATGATTATGGAAGGAGCCGCAGCTACGGGAGTTGCAGCAGTTTTAGGTAATAAAGTGGCCCATCAAGAAGGAGCGCTAGCTATTATTATAAGTGGACAAAATGTTGACCTTTCTGTACTTCGTCAATTAATTCAAAATTATAGTTGAGTCAGGTATATTTTCAGGAAAAGTATAAAACGAATAAAGATTTTTGGAGGAGAAAATAATGAAGAACATAGGAACAGATCGTGTGAAACGTGGAATGGCAGAAATGCAAAAAGGTGGCGTTATCATGGACGTTATTAACGCGGAGCAAGCAAAAATTGCAGAAGCAGCAGGAGCTGTTGCGGTTATGGCATTAGAGCGTGTTCCAGCCGATATCCGTGCAGCCGGCGGCGTGTCTCGTATGGCAGATCCAACAATTGTTGAAGAAGTGATGAATGCTGTGTCCATTCCAGTTATGGCTAAAGCTCGTATTGGTCATATTGTTGAAGCACGGGTGCTAGAAGCAATGGGCGTAGACTATATTGATGAAAGTGAAGTTCTGACTCCAGCTGATGAGGAATTTCATTTAAATAAAAGTACGTTTACGGTTCCATTTGTGTGTGGTTGCCGGGATCTTGGTGAAGCAGCAAGACGTATTGGTGAGGGTGCTGCAATGCTTCGTACAAAAGGAGAACCAGGGACGGGAAATATCGTCGAAGCAGTACGCCATATGCGCCAAGTAAATGCTCAAGTACGTAAAGTAGTGGGTATGGACGAAGATGAGTTAATGACAGAAGCAAAATTACTAGGTGCACCTTATGAATTATTAATTCAAATTAAACGTGAGGGCCGTTTATCAGTGGTGAACTTCGCAGCAGGCGGTGTAGCAACACCAGCTGATGCAGCGCTAATGATGCAGCTTGGCGCAGATGGTGTATTCGTTGGTTCAGGGATCTTTAAATCAGACAACCCTGAAAAATTTGCACGTTCCATTGTAGAAGCAACAACGCATTATCAAGACTATGAACTCATTGCAAACTTGTCAAAAGGATTAGGAAATGCCATGAAAGGAATTGAAATTTCATCATTATTACCAGAAAATCGTATGCAAGAACGCGGCTGGTAATGATAAATCTACATTATTCAAAAAAGTACCTCCAATAAGGTGATGAAAAGGATAATATTATCCTTTTCATCACCTTATTTTATTTATTATTTATAGATAAAGAAATTAATCATATAATTTTCTGTACCTTTGTTATGTAAAGAAGCCTTACAAATGTTAAGAAATTAAAGGCTATTTTGTACGATTTTTTGATAGTTTGACTAAAAAAGTCTTAAAAATTTCATGCATTTTTGCGAATGTTAATTATTCTCTTATTTAAATATAATTTAATTAAGAGATAAAATATTCATAATATTAAGTTTAGAAAGCAGGAGGAATCTATTTTATGTCATTTGGCACAACAGAATACAGAGAGAGAATTCAAAAAACAAAAGAAAAAATGACTGCTCAAGGAATTGAAGTATTGCTTATTACAGATCCAGCTAATATGAATTATTTGTCAGGCTATGACGGATGGTCTTTTTACGTACATCAAATGCTTGTCATCATTAATGATGAAGATCAGCCTATTTGGATCGGAAGAGGTCAAGATGCAAACGGAGCAAAAGTAACAACATGGCTTTATCATGAAAATATTATTCCATATCCAGATGATTATGTACAATCAGACACAAAACATCCAATGGATTTTGTAGCCGATATTTTAAAACAAATCGGACAGGACAATCGTTCAATTGGTGTTGAAATGGAGAACTATTATTTTACAGCTAAATGTTATCAACAATTGCAAAAAGGTTTACCAAATGCCGCATTTAAAGATGCAACTCTTTTAGTAAACTGGGTTCGCCTTATTAAATCGAGCGCAGAAATTGAATATATGAAGCGTGCTGCCATTATTGTTGAAAACGCGATGCAGGAGGGAATTGCATCAATTGATGTAGGTGTGCGTGAATGTGATGTAGCAGCGAAAATATTCCATACACAAATAACTGGAACAAAAGAGTTTGGAGGGGATTATCCAGCCATCGTGCCTCTTCTTCCATCAGGTGAGAAAACATCTACGCCGCATTTAACTTGGACGGACGAGCGTTATAAACAAGGAGATACAGTTATTTTAGAACTGGCAGGCTGTTACAGACGCTATCATTCACCACTTGCTCGAACAGTAAATATTGGTAAGCCTTCAGATAAAGTACAACTACTTTCAAATGTTGTAGTAGAAGGATTAAATGCTTGCCTTGACATGATTAAGCCTGGCATAGCATGCGAAGAAATTGAAGAGACCTGGAGAAGAACAATTGAAAAAAGTGGGATTATAAAAGATTCACGTATTGGTTATGCAATGGGTCTTAACTATCCTCCTGATTGGGGCGAGCACACAGCAAGCATTCGTAAAGGAGACAAAACGGTTCTCCAGCCAAATATGACGTTCCATCTTATTCCGGGCATTTGGCTAGACAGTTACGGATTTGAAGCAAGTGAATCACTCCGTGTAACCGAAACGGGATGTGAAACATTCGCTTCTCTTCCAAGGTCATTATTTATAAAAGATGGTGCATTGACTAACTAATAATTTATTCGCGGAGGTGAAGTACATCTATGTATATTTTTACGGAACCAGAACTAAAACAGTATATTCAATTGAATCTGGAAGCTATCAATATTGTAGAAGAAGGGTTTACAAAATTAGCTAATAATCAGGTTGAAATGCCTCCGATCATGCGCATTGATCTTCATGATCAAAATGGGGAAGTGGATGTTAAGACAGCGTATGTCAAAGAAAAAGACATGTTTGCTATTAAAATTTCTTCAGGATTTTTTAATAACTATCAGCTGGGACTTCCAAGTGGAAATGGCATGATGATATTAATGAGCACTCAAACTGGTGTACCTCAAGCCATTCTTTTAGACAATGGATATTTAACAGAAGTTCGTACAGCTGCTGCTGGAGCCATCGCTTCCAAATACCTTTCTAAAAAACATGTGACGACAGTTGGAGTGATTGGAGCAGGAAGTCAGGCGAGATTCCAAGTCAGAGCACTAAAATTAGTACGCGACTTTAGTAAAGTACTAGTATATGCCCGTTCAACTAATCGAGCTAAAAAGTATGCACAAGACATGTCATTAGAGCTTGGAGTTGAAGTTAAAGTCGTAGACAGTGCCGAAGTAGTAGTTAGAAACAGTGATACAGTCATTACAACAACTCCAGCAACAGAACCTATTATTAAAGCAGAATGGCTGCATCCTGGTCTTCATATTACAGCGATGGGATCAGATGCTGAACATAAACAGGAGTTGGAGGCCAAAGTGCTAGCACGGGCTGATAAGCTTGTATGTGATAAAAAGGAACAATGCGCTCGTTTAGGAGAACTTCATCACGCCCTTAATCAACGTATAGTAACGGATAATTCCCCCATTATCGAACTGGGTCAACTGACTTCAAAAGAAGTACGAGGGAGAGAAAATGATGAGCAAATCACAGTTTGTGATTTAACAGGGACAGGGGTTCAAGATACAGCAATCGCACTGTTTGCTTACAACGAAATGGTGAAACGAAATGCAGGATGGAACGTTGAAAACAAAACATTATCGTTAAAAAACTAATGAGGAGTGATCATATGACAAATGAAAAGATCAAGGTAGGTACAAAAGCAGTATGGGCAGGAGAAAAAGAGTATTTGGTGCACGGGGCTACACAAGTGCCAGTCGTTCTTAGTGTGGCTTATGGTTACGATGATATGGATGAATGGTATGATGTAGCAATCGGAAAGAAAAAGGGACATATTTACGGACGTAATACAAATCCAACGGTCCAAGCATTTGAAGATAAAGTGAAAATTTTAGAGGGTGGGGAGGCTGCTACAAGCTTTTCAACAGGAATGGCTGCTATCAGCAACACATTGTCTACCTTTTTAGTACCAGGTGATCGTATTGTATCTATAAAAGACACATATGGCGGTACCAATAAAATCTTTACAGAGTTTCTTCCCCGTCAGCAAATAAAGGTAACTCTTTGTGAAACAGGCAACCATGAGCAAATCGAAGCAGAAGTGGCAAAAGGTTGCACAATTTTATACTTAGAAACGCCAACGAATCCTACAGTGAAAATTACGGACATTGAGCGTATGGCTAAAGTGGGCCGCGATGCAGGTGCGCTAGTTATTGTAGATAATACATTTGGAACACCGATTAATCAGAATCCACTTGCATTAGGAGCAGACTTAGTTATCCATAGTGCCACTAAATTTTTAGGGGGGCATGCAGACGCATTAGGAGGAGTGGTGTGCGGTTCAAAAGAACTTGTTGAAAAAATCTATCACTTCCGTGAAATTAATGGGGCAACAATGGATCCAATGGCTGCTTATCTAATGTTACGAGGAATGAAAACGCTACATTTACGTGTTCGTCAGCAAAGTGAAAATGCAATGGCTCTTGCGAAATATTTACAAACAAAAGAAATTGTAGAAGGTGTTTACTATCCAGGTCTTGAAACGCATCCAAATCATGATATTGCGAAAAAACAAATGAAACAATTTGGAGGCATGCTTAGTTTTGCAGTTAAAGGCGGTGTTGACACCGTAAGAGACCTTCTGCCAAAATTACAATTCGCCAACCGTGCGGCTAACCTTGGAGCTGTTGAAACAACGGTTGGACCTGCTCGTACCACAAGCCATGTGGAATGTACACCAGAAGAGCGTGCGGCAATGGGAATTCCAGAAGGGCTTATCCGTATCTCTTGCGGTATTGAAGAGATTGAGGACATTATTGCTGATTTTGAGCAAGCATTCAATCATGTAGAAAGCGCCCTAAAAGTTTAATGAAAGTCTTGTAAAAGGAAGTGGAAACTGCATGACCAATGCTCATTCTATGGTCGAGCAAGTAAATAGATTATATACCCAATTAATTGAATGGCGACGCAGGTTTCATCAACATCCCGAACTCAGTTTTCAGGAATTCGGGACTTCTAAATTTGTTGCTGAAACGCTACGAAGCATGGATGGAATAGATGTAGAAACAGGAATTGGAGTGGAAACAAGCGTTGTAGGCACCTTAACTTCTGGCGCCGGTCCAACTATTGCAATTAGAGCTGATATGGACGCATTACCAATTCAAGAAGAAAATACAACAGATTATTGCTCCCTAAAAAGGGGTGTAATGCATGCGTGCGGGCATGACGCACATACGGCCATTTTACTTGGAATCGCTCGTGTGCTGGCCTCTGCTTTTAAAAAGGGAAAACTAAAAGGAACCGTAAAATTTGTCTTTCAGCCTGCGGAGGAAAGTACAGATGAAAACGGACTCTCGGGGTCCCCTTATATGGTTCAAGCAGGTGTGTATGACGACGTTGATGCAGCCATTGCCCTTCATATGTGTCCATGGCTACCCGTAGGAGAGATACAAATAAACAATGGGTATAGTATGGCAAATGTTGATGTATTTGAAGGGAAGATTTATGGAACAGGCGGGCACGGTGCCTACCCAGAACTCGGTACAGATCCCATTTGGATGCTTGGTCCTGTGATGCAGGCCTTACATGGTATTATATCCCGTAAAGTGTCTGCATTAGATGCAGGTGTTGTAAGTATAGGCCAAGTACATGCAGGAACAGCAAGCAACATTATTCCTACGGAAGTTTCTATTACAGGTACGCTTCGCAGCTATACACCCGAAGTTCGGGATTTATTGGCATTAGAATTAGAGAAAGCGTTTTCGATAGTAGGATCGCTAGATGGAAAGTATTCGTTCAAAGTCGAAAGAGGAGAACCAGCATTAAATAATAGTGCTGCTATTAACGACTGGATCATAGAAGCTATTGAGGAAATGTACCCTCAATTAGGCATTACAAGACGTCCGTTTGGGATGGGCGGGGAAGATTTTGGCTACGTGACGCAAAAACTTCCGGGTTCGATGATTTTTCTTGGCTGTGCGCTAAAAGATGAGGTTCAAAGAGATTTACATACCCCTATTTTTGATATTGATGAAACTTGTTTACCAATCGGGGTAGCAGTTCTTGCACAAACGGCTATAAAGTTTTTGAAGGGTGAGGTTACTTTACCAATCAATGAGCAGTTGGAGGTACAAACATATGGCACATAAATTAGCATTAATCGGATTTGGCGTAGTGGGACAAGGGTTAGCCGAAATTTTACGCGATAAAAAAGAGATGTTAAAAACAGAAGAAGGCTTCGAAGGTGAAATTGTAGCCATTTCCGATTTTATAAAAGGTTCAATCTATCATCCAAATGGACTGGACATCGATACCGTCCTGCGTGTGTTAAACGAAACAGGCAATCTTGAAAACTACCCTCAAACACCGGGACTTATCACCGGCTGGGATAGCTTTAAAACCATTCGCGAAACAAATGCGGATACAATCGTCGAGGTATCTTACACCGATGTAAAGACAGGACAGCCGGCTATCGACCATTGCAAATTGGCATTTGAGAGTGGGAAAAATGTAGTGATGACCAACAAAGGACCGGTTGCATTAGCATATAAAGAACTTTCCGAACTCGCTAGCCAAAAGAACGTATCCTGGGGATTCGAAGGAACGGTAATGAGTGGAACGCCTGCCTTAAGAATGCCAGTGGCAACACTTGCAGGAAATGATATTACTGAAATACGTGGTATTTTAAATGGCACAACCAATTATATTCTAACGAAAATGGAAAATGAAGGTATCTCTTATGAAGAAGCCTTAAAAGAAGCACAGGAACTGGGCTATGCTGAAGCAGATCCTACAAGTGATGTAGAAGGGTACGATGCAAGATATAAAATTTCCATTTTAGCAAACTATGTAATGAACGAACCCTTAAAAGTAGAGGATGTAACATGCGCTGGTATAACGAATATTACGCTAAAAGAGATTGAAGAAGCAAGAAAAGAAGGAAAACGCTGGAAACTGTTAGCGAAAGCCCATAAGGAAAATGGCGCCGTGAAAGCCTCCATCGCTCCAGAAAAAGTGGAGATATCAGATCCACTTGCATCAATTAGTGGTGCTGTGAACGCCATTACCTATGAATGCGATCTTTTAGGAACTGTAACGTTAAGTGGCGCTGGAGCCGGAAAAGTCGAAACAGGTTTCTCTCTTTTAATTGATTTAATTAATATTGATCGTGAACGAAAGCTAGTAAATATTTAATTATAGAAAGGCAGGAATGGTGATGAAAATTCAAGTTGCTGGTCGAAAGATGTATTTTGCGGGTAAATGGACTGGTAGGGATCAGACCATTGAAGTACGAGATCCACAAGATAATAGCATAATTGATACAGTCCCTGCTGCTTCAGCCGAAGATATGCTTCAATGTATAGAAGAAGCAAAAGATGGAGCAAAAATCGCGGCTACTATGGCGGTTCATGAGCGAATGGCAGTAATTTATAAAGCAGCCGATTATATCGAGGCAAACAAAGAAAAATATGCATCTACCATAGCACGTGAAGGTAGCAAAACGATCCGCGAAGCAACAAAAGAAGTAGCAAGATGCATTCAGACACTTCGAATTAGTGCCGAAGAGGCAAGAAGAATTCATGGTGAGACCATTCCGTTTGACCAAATGCCAGGAAGTGAGAACCGAGTTGGATACTATCAGCAAGTCCCAATTGGTGTCATCGGTGCCATTACACCTTTCAATGATCCATTAAATCTTGTTGCACACAAAGTGGGTCCAGCTATTGCATCAGGTAATGCCATTATTGTAAAACCAGCAACTGTCACACCATTAAGTGCACTTTTACTTGCAGAAGCGTTCGCTGAAGCTGGACTTCCTTCAAAAGTGTTATCTGTGATAACAGGTTATGGAAGTGAGATTGGGGATGTTCTTGTGAAACACCCTGCAGTTCGTATGATTTCTTTTACAGGCGGACTTGAAGCAGGAGAAGAAATTGCCCGGAAAGCAGGACTGAAAAAAATTAGCATGGAGTTAGGTTCAAATTCACCGGTCATCGTTTTAGAGGATGCTGACTTAGAAGACGCTGTAGAATCGACAGTTTCCGGCGCTTTTTGGGCAGCTGGGCAAAACTGTCTAGGAGTCCAGCGAATATATATTCAAGAAAGTGTGATTGATCAATTTAAAACTGCGTTTGTGGAGCGTACGAGCCAATACAACATGGGGGATAAACAGTCAGAACTAACCGACATGGGTCCACTTATTACAGAGAAGGAAGCCATACGTGTAGAGAAGATGGTGAATGAAGCGATTGAAAAAGGCGCCATGTTATTAACAGGTGGCAAACGTAACAAAGCTTTCTATTCCCCTACTGTTCTGACCAACATACCAGAAGATTGTACGATTGCTAAAGAAGAAATTTTTGGACCGGTTGTTCTCTTGTATTCAGTTTTGGACATTGACACAGCAATTGAAAAATCAAACGATGTTAATTATGGCTTACAGGCAGGTATTTTTACAAAGAATATCGATAAAGCTCAAAAAGCCATTGCTAAGATGGATGTGGGTGGTATTATGGTTAATGATAGCAGTGACTACCGGATTGATGCTATGCCGTTTGGTGGTATGAAAAAATCAGGATTAGGACGAGAAGGAATTAAATTTGCGATTCATGAAATGACCGTGCCAAAAGTCGTTTGTTTTAAATTATCTAATTATTAAAAAAATACACTAAAGAATTATTCAAATATCGAAGAAAGGGAATATGCTATAAAAAGCAAAATTCCCTTTCTTTTAAAATAATCGGAAAATTCAATCTGTAATTTTCTGACTAATGAAAATTAATTTTATTCCTATTTAGTTTATTGGTTAATCTTTTATAACTTACGTGCTCATTTAGGTCCCTTTTCTTTTATGCCTAGCTATTCAAATGCTAATCATGAAGATCAACATTTGAATAGCTAGACTGTATATTGGAATGTAAATGATTTATTTTCACTTATATAATTGACTCAAGCAACATTCGGATGTATTGAAAATGATAATACGGAATCTGTAACAGATATGAATATAAAGAGGACACTGAAGCAATGAATCAATTATTTGATGAGGAGGCACATTGTGGGCCATAAAAAAAATGAAAAATTAAAAAGAGAAGATATTACTATTGTTGATACTAAAATTGCTAAGCAGTCTATGATGGGAACCTCCCTTGGTAACGCGATGGAGTGGTTCGACTTTGGAATTTATTCCTATTTAGCTGTTACAATGGGGCAAGTGTTTTTTCCTGAAATCGATCCCTCTTTTCGATTGATCTATGCTTTCGCGACTTTTGCTGTTGCTTTTATAGCAAGACCAATCGGTGGCTTATTTTTCGGTATGATGGGTGATCGTCTTGGTCGTAAGAAAGTGCTTGCCATTACATTAATTATGATGGCGATCGCGACTTTAAGCATTGGGCTCATTCCCAGCTATGATGCTATTGGTATTGCTGCTCCGATATTATTACTTATTGCTAGGCTAGTACAAGGATTTTCAACTGGAGGAGAATATGCAGGGGCCATGACATTTATCGCAGAATCCACGTCAGATAAAAAACGTGGATTTATGGCAAGTGGTTTAGAAGTTGGAACACTCGTTGGTTTTAGCGCAGGTGCCGGATTAGTCACATTATTTACCTTCCTCCTTGGAGATAAAACTATGCTCGAATGGGGTTGGAGAATTCCTTTCTTTATTGCTGCTCCTTTAGGGTTAATTGGTTTTTATTTTCGAAATCGGCTAGAGGAAACACCTGCATTTGAAGCAATGATGAAGGTAGAAGAAGAAAGAAGT
>NZ_CP009918.1 GCF_000832985.1 Priestia megaterium NBRC 15308 = ATCC 14581 | reverse complement strand
TCTGGGGAGCAAGTTCGACATGTTGAGCGAGAAGGCGAAATCAGAACTCAGCGAAATCGAGAAAAACAGCAAGACTATGATATCGAACGCTAAGTTAGGTGTAGTGTTCAATGGTTGGTTGGATTGGATAAAATACGGGGCTGGTGCAGCGGTCTTTATGGTACCTGTTTTCTTCTTGTTTAAATGGTTCTTTGGGTTATTTGGTATTAATCTAGGTTAAGGTATGGGGAAATATTAGTTTAAAAGTAGAAAATCAAAAGAAATGGTAGAAATTTCGGTAATTTTACCTGTACAATAAAAATAAGAAAAGCCCTCAAGTTTTGGCCGACTCAGAGGACTTTTCAAAGAAAATAAAGAAGGAATTAACCTTCAAAAACACATTATTATAATCTTATTCTAACACAGCAAGGTTAATTCCTTCCACACTAAATGGAGGAGTTACGGTGAAAAAAGCATTAGAAGAAGCAGAAAAGAAAGCAAGAATTAGAGATTTCAAAGTAGAAGAGTTAATTAATCAAGCTCAGGTTGGTTTGTCTACAGAACAACAAAGAATGTTAATGGAAGTCTTGCATAATGCTACTGGAGAAAACTATTTCATCGGTAAACGAAAGAAAAAAACTGATGGGGTGAAGTTTGTGCAATTAATTATGGATAATGTAAGCTATTTGAACGATATAGGATATTTAAAATCTGCTCAAGAGGCTTTTCTTTTTAAATTAAGTCCTTATGTTGAATTTAAATCAAACGTCCTTATAGAAAAGGTAAAGCAAGTAGATCTAGATAATGATGATTTAGAAATAGCAACTAATGCTTTGACACCTACATATCTAGCAAAAGAATTTGGTGTAACAAGGAAACACATATCGACTATAATGAACAGTCTTTTAGAAAAAGGAATATTAGGAGTAGCTGAAGCAGGAATGACTACAGAAGATGGACGAATTTGTACAAGTCGCACTTGGTTTGTAAACCCTAATATTATGTGTTGCTCTCCTAAAGATGGTATAGATAGAGCAACTCAACATGTTTTTAAAAAGTCTTTAAAGAACTTCGTTGTAGAAGGTTCATCTAAGAAACACAATTTACCTGTTTATTTATTTTAAACCTCAATATTTTTTGAGGTTTTTTTATTTAAAATCCATTTATTAGGTGTAACCATATGGTTACACAGGTGTAACCATATGGTTACACTATAGGTGCTTCAAACCCTTGATAACTCTCACTTTTAGTATATGCCCCTTCTCACTCTATTTAAATAGCAATTCGTTCATAGAATTGCAAGGATCTTTTTTTATTTTTTCGTTAGAAAAAAATACAGCTTTACAACATATAAAAACCACTCAAATTAATTGAGTGGTTTAACTTAACTATGTGACTCTTGTATTTCTTTCAATGTTATAACTTAAGGTGTGACCTTTTTGTCACACCTTAAGTTATGAATTGATTTGTTGGAAGTTATATATTTTTACTCTCCAATAAATTGATAATCTTTTCATTTTGTTCAACTTTTTTTGATGAATTATTTTTTATTGTCAATAGAATAGATACAAATTTCCAAATAGGATATGCTAATGCAATTATTATTATAAATGGTATTAAAGTTGTAAAAATTGTTTGTAATATATCCATATTATTCATACTCCTTTTTATTTATGAATCTATACCAGAAAACAATCCGACAAGACATAAAAATAAAATAATTGTTAACCAAGCCCATATTAACGCATTTATCTTATTATTAAGATTTAACTTTTCTTTCCAACTGCTTTCATAATAAGAATTCTTTTTCTCTTTTCTAAATTGTTTATATAAGTAAATATTTAAAAGTATTGATATACATAATGCTGAAAATAATAAAATCAATATATTACATTCACCTTTCTAATTTTATATACACATTTAATAATACTTTAAAAGTACTCGAGGCAACAAGAGTAATTTTACATAGTTTCTATATTAAAGTAATTATAACATTTTTTATCATTTTTTGTAACTTATTGTATTTTTTGTGTTATTATAGTTATTGTTTTAAAAGATTAATAGGGAGAGTGAAAGTTTTGAAGAAAATTTTAGCTTTAATCGTTGCTTTATCTGCGTTTGTATTTCTATTACCTTCAAATTTAGTCAGTGCAGCAGAAGAAAGTCCAGAAGTATCAACTTTATCAGATAATGAAATTGCTTTTAATTTAAACTCTAATACTCCACAAGAAGAAGATGTTTACGATGATGAAGGTAAATATCTAGGTACTATGGGTATTGAACCATTATCGACTTCAAATTCTTCTGAAACTAGTGGCGGTTTCCATACTATGGGTACCTATCCAGTTAAAGAAGGTACTAGTACATTTAAAATATATTGGAAGACTGGTGTAATAAATTTAAGCTATCGTATTAATATAAGCAGACCTAAAGGTCTATTTACAAAGTCCAAAATAACTAAAGCTTATGATGAATGGCATTTGGTAACACCACCTTTTACTGTAAACTCTGATAAATTATCTAGGCTTAGAATTCAAGAAACATCAGATAAGCCAGCTCAAGCTAGATATAGAGTAAACTATGGTGTTATTGGACAAGGATCTATAAATTATGATTTAAATTCAAAAGTAAGTAAGCAATATCTATATACATCTGTTTCAAGCTTCTAATTAGTAATTTATTATAAGTAAAATTTAGAAAATAATACAAAAAGACCTTTGCAATTCGCTCATAGAATTGCAAAGGTCTTTTTGTAATTTTTTCGTTTAAATTTTTATAATTAAATCGCAAGATTTTCTTGTCTAATAAAAAGCGGCCACTATAAGATATGATACTATTATTTTTTTATTAATATGCCTAAAGGCTATCGAACCGCCTAAAGGCGGCCTTCAGTTTTTAAATAGAATTTTTAGCGTGGTTTTTCATTCTTTAGGTGTGTTCAGATCATTGTTTAGATTATTATTTTTTAAAAAGATCTGAACAATGATCTGAACAGAAAAAGAGGTTAAAGTAGATGTAGCATGGAATTATCTAATTGTTTGAATGGTGTTCAGTTTAGATGTTTAGTTAAATTTAAAGGCGGTGATCTGAACAGTGAAGACTTCTAAACAGTGGTTATCAGCTGAAGATATGGCTAAACAAGTAAAAGTATCAGCCATGACTATAAAACGTAATTGTCAAACTTATAAAGATTTTATAAATGTTAAGCAAGGTGAAAAAAACAAGTATTTAATTGATTCATCTTCGTTACCGGTTTTTCTATTTATAGCTAAAATGAGAAACAAACGAAGTCTACAATCTGCTCAGATACTAGAGCTATTAGAAGAAGAAGGTTTCCCAAAAATTTATGATGAAGAAAACATAAACACTTCTAAACAACAAACTGAACAATCCTTAGATAAGCAAGGGATTGTTCCTGTTCAGGACATAGAATCAATGGTTGCTAAAAGGGTCCAGGAGGAATTGAAAAAGCATGAGCATTTCTTAAGTGAATGGACACTTAAACAAGAAGAACAACAGAGGAAATTTCAAGAAGGATTACTTAAAAGGTTAGATGATCGAGATCAAAAGCTGATGAGCTCTATTAGAGAATTACAAGAGTCTAAATTAGAGATAGCAGCATCTATTGAAGAACCTAAAAAAACTCTCAATAAAAAGTGGTGGGAATTTTGGAAATAAAAAAGAGCAACCTCATTTTTGTCATAGGAGAGTGAGGTTGCTTTCAAATACGTTGAAATTTCAAGTAATTATTGAAAATATAACATATATTGGGTATTAATGCTATTTTTTAGCTCGTCAGCATATGAATAAAAGGTGCACTTCTTATACATTAGTTTCTTCTCCACCTACTGAGAAAACGTTGATTTATCAACTATGTATAAAAAGCTGCATACTCCGGAAAAAGAACCCTCGGCGGAACCGTTCTGCGACAAGGGTTCTTTTTGGTGGTGTGTTCCGGAAAGAGGTATTATGTTAACTACCTTTGTATATCCTATACAGCGTGAAAACAGAAAAACTCCCCCAATGCGTTAAGGGAGTTTTTCTGTGTGAATACATATAAGGTTTGTAATTGACGCTTTGCATCGTCTTGGGTAATTTGCTTAAACTAATGAATTTTATTCTTAAATAATTAAAAAAAAAGAAAGCTGTCAGGGAGGACAGCTTTCTTTTTCATAAGGTTGCAGTGGAAGACGCCGTTCAGGCATCTTGAGTAGTTTGCTCAAGTTCGTAAGAACTTATGTCTAATCAGTAGTTTTTTCTTCATGAGATATAGCAACTTCATCTTTATAGTCAAAATCTGCTTTTTGACTGATTTTCCCTTCTTCAAAGATTACTTGGAATCTAATCTTCTTAATATTGTCCCAAGATCCTCTACCAAATAGAAATGGATTCATTTCATAAGTTCCAGTTCCTTTTCTAATCATAATCCCTTCTTTAACAAGCTTATTGATGTTGTTATTTAAACTTTGAACTGTATTAAACCCCAATTCTTCAGCCATTTGTTTTTTTATGTATGCATTTAAAACAACGATGTTATCATAGGCCATTCTTTTTAGAAGAACATTTAATGTCTTCTGAATACCACTTGATAAGTTATTTATCTGTAAGATATTATCTAAATAAATTTTTACGTAATCAGGTTCTTTGGAAACGTATGATTCTTCGATATGTCTTTGAAATAGCTTTTCTCCATCATCATTAGTAACTGTTTCTTTAACTTCTTTATTGATTTTTTTTCTTTGTGTATCTCCAATTAAGTCCTTTTCCCAATCTTTCAAATTCACACCTCTTTTATATTATAATTTATAATCTGTATCGTATTATAAAAAATAGATAATTTCAAGGTATTTTGTTATAATTTATAATCTATTTCAGATTATAAATTATAACAAATATAATTATGATCTGTAACGTATGTGATTATAATTTATAATAAATACGATTATAGTTTATAACGTATACGATTATAGTTAATTCAAAGAAATGTTGTTATATCAATGTTTATAGAGTTTTATCTCTTCTTTTCTTTTATTTTATGTACATGTTTTTTGTGTTGTTTTGTTGGGTTCCGAAAAGAGGTATTATGTTAACTAAAGATGTATATCCTATACAGCTTAAAAAGAGAAAAACTCCCTGAATGCGTTAAGGGAGTTTTTCTGTATGAATACATATAAGATTTGTAATTGACGCTTTGCATCGTCTTGGGTAGTTTGCTTAAACTAATGAATTTTATTCTTAAATAATCAAAAAAAAAGAAAGCTGTCAGGGAGGACAGCTTTCTTTTTCATAAGGTTGCAGTGGAAGACGCCGTTCAGGCATCTTGAGTAGTTTGCTCATCATATAAAATCTTTATTCTGAATAGGCAAGTTACTTAAAACAAAGAAGGTGAATATACTGAAACTGATAAAATCATACAACATTAGTTTTCCCACTCTCATAGGCTATCTCAAAAACCTTTGGATCATTGATCCCAGGGCTTTTTTGATATAGTTCATTAATATATGAAAGTCTCTAATTTCAAGATGAACCTTTTTACTCCTTGTACATATTTTGAAAGTATAAATATATAGGAGTGAAAATATATGCTCATTCGTCGATGGTGGCGTTGGCAATGTTTACGTTGGTGGAGATCATGGCTACAAAAATGATCTTAGTATTTGATTGTTTTATATATGAAAGTGAATATATTTTTTAACTTATGGTTCCTGTAAAGTACATTATGTTAACTGAATTTATATATGGTATACAGAGTAAAAACAGAAAAAGACCACTGTTTCCTATACAGTAGTCTTTTTTCTAAACCTTGCCCTAAAGGTTTATTTTGATGTTTAATACATCTCGGGTAGTTTGCCCTGGTTATAATGTTCTAATTCATATAAAAAGCAAATAACCCATGAATACATTGTATTCATGGGTTATCTACTAGTTCAATTCATGAGCACGTGGGGCTCTTTTTTAGATTATATGCTTGTCTTTAAAGTTCTATGACTTGTTTCTTTCAAAAAAACAAACTACCCCTAAGCCGTTTAGACAGGTGACGAGGTAGTTTGTTAGGTGTAATGGAGTAGAAGCTGTAACGAAGGGACTCTACTCATCTTGAGTAGTTTGCTCAAAGGTTGCAGCAACTATGCAACCTTTACATAGCAGATTTGCAATATCCTCTTGTATAGATATTTAATGTGTTCCGAAAAAATCCATTATGTTAACTAGGATTGTATATGATATACAGCGTAGAAAGAGAAAACCTCCTCATGCGAATAAGGGAGGTTTTCTCTTTTTTGAGATGTAAGCTCTTGTTTTAAGGATAGATGCCTCACGGCGTCTTAGGTAGTTTGCTCGAATAGTCGATTCCTATCCGTTTTATTTTTAACCAGCAGCCTTTGAACCCGAATTAGATCCTAAGTTCCATAAACTAAATATAGTCGTGATTAGACCAAGAACTACGCTTGACCAAACCTCTCCATTTGTTAATGAGTAGATAAATGGGAAAATTATAAACCAGACGCCAGTAATCGCGGAGATCCAATTTTGCCATGAATTCCAGCCGGGTTTGTCATAGCCCCATAACGATACAATAACTTGAATGATTCCAAAAACTATACTTGACCATAAAGCTCCTGATTGATCTGAATACCCGATAGCCCAAGGTGCGATAATAAACCAGACACCAATTAATGCATTTAAATTACCCCTTAATTTCATAATTACACCTCCTCTAAGTTTAGGAATCTTTAGAGATTCCATTGTTAGATTATATGTTTAGAAACTATAGAGATTAACTCAATATATAACAATTAAATAAACAGAATATTTAAACAATACCTTTACTTTGTAATCGCTTTCATTTATAATCAAGATAGGTTGGATGGCATGAGTGGCTGTCATAGTATTTAGCGTAGGTGGGGCTGATACAAGGGATCAGGGCATAAAAGAAATGTCCTTTTTTGCTTTGGAAACATTTATTAAGAAATGGAAAGCTTTTATTTTTTCACTTGGTTGATTAATTAGAGAGGTGTTTTATATGAATAAAAATGAAGATATTAACGTTTTTTTATTAATGTTGTCGGTGATCTCTATTTGTGGGGGATTGTTATTAACAAATGTTTTTATTTATTCCCCTCTTATTGGTTGGCTTGTAGCAGTATTTTGTTTAATAATGAATTTTATTTATAAAGAGGAACAACTGAAATATAGAAAAAGAGAAGATTAAGAATAGGATCTTCTCTTTTTTTATGGATTCTTATAACGTGTTTTATGTTAACTACATAAGACAGGAAAAACCAACCTTTAAGGACTTAAAGGTTGGTTTTTCTCACGACTTTATCCAATGACACCTTACGGTATCTTGTATAGTTTGCTCAAGTAATAAAAACATATTCAATTCTGAAAAACAAAAACCACTGGACCTAAACAGTGGTTTTTGTTCGTTCAATGCAGAAAATGAACAAAACATATTGCATATACAATGTTTTGTCAGTGTCTGTCAGTATAACATGATAATTACGTTTTAGAGGGAATGATACATTTATGTATAGAAAATGAAACATCTTGTATCATTGCTGACACATAGGTTTGTTTTAAAAGAAGTTATAGCAGGAAATATCATCTTGCATTTGAATACTAGTACTATACTTTTAAAAAGGAATTGGAGGCTAGTATGATGCTGGTAAAAAAGATGTTAAATGGCATTATGATGAAAGAAATCACCATTAAGGAATTGGCTGATCGATATGATGTAAGCACTCGTACGATTCAATTAAAGATTAAGAAATTAGGCTATGAATGGGACAGTAAGGAAAGCATTTATCGCTATGTTGGGGAAGAATCAGAACCTTTAGATGTTGATTTTAGTACTCTTATCTCTAAAAACAGTAAAATGCCAGCAGAACAAAAGTTATCTACTAGTGAAGTAGCAGCTAGTACGAGCTATCTTGATGAAAGTGGAAGTACGAGTACTAGCTCTTCAAAAGCTAGCACAGTAGATGCAATAGACCTTTTGCTGCAAAGTCCAAAAGACCGTTCAAAAAGAGTCTATCGGGGGTTTTATTTTGATGATGATGTGTTAAGCATTATTGATCAAGTTCCTAAAAGTTATAAGTCTGAATTAGTAAATGAAGCTCTAAGAAAAGTATTTAAAGAAAAAGGATTATTGGATTAAATAGTTGTTTAGGAATATAGATTGAAAGCACTCAGTTAATGATTTAGACTTAACAATATATTATATTTCCAAATTGATACTATAAGAGGTGATCAACTTGGTAAAAGGAAAAGGATTACAATGGATAGGGTTTCTAATTGCTTTAGCAGGTATATTTGTAAACATGATCACGGAAAATAGTACAGTGACCGTTACTATGCTAATCATTGGAGCCATTGTACTAATCATTGGACTATTTGTAAGTAAAAAAAGTAAAAATGGAAACATAAAGAAAACAGTTTAAATAAGAGCCAAAGCTGAGGTTTTTCAACTTCAGTTTTGGCTTATTTTATTTTCTATAATTTAATAGCTATTTTTTTTACAAGGTACGAGTCGTATTTTTTAAGAAACCCACTTAAAAAATCTCCACTCTTTTCCCCTTGCATAAAAAATTTCGGCAGGTTTGGATCTCCCGCCAAGCCGACATACCCAAAACGAAGGAGTTAGGAAATCGGCTTGTTTAGGAAAGTATACCTGCCGAACCGCTAGATCAGCCGTCCTAAAGTGTTCATCTTATTTCAAGATGAGCAACGCACTTAAAAACATAAGAAGCCAGCCTCTACCCCAAAACAAAGGGGGAGATAAGTTGCATTGTCAATGGTAAGCGGACCGTAGGGAGCATTAAGGAATTGACAATGTCTCTACACCCAAACCCTCTTGGCACTCAAACAACCACGTTTGTTTGACGCCAACCGGCGAGGGAGCCCCCTCAAAGTTTTGAGGGGGTTGGGGGTGTTTGTAGAAGCCATTCCAAAGGAGCTTTCCTTTGGCAGGTGTGGACAGCGTCCGCGGTTTGGCTCCCCCTTGGAAAGGGGGCTGGGGGGATTGTTATGCAAAGCATAACCAAGCTCAATTGGGTACCAATTGTAGAGCTTGCCTTATTCCGACTGTTTGGTGTATTATGGAAGCATACAGCTGGAATTTTACACCAAGTTCACCACGTCCAGTAGGTGAACATAAGGAGGAATAAAGGAATGAGTGAGACGAAAGGCGAGCGTAGGAACGAGCCTAAACAGGTGAAGTTCCGTGTCACTGAGGAGGAATTCGAACGGCTATCGTTGATGGCGGATAACGTAGGAATGACGGTGCCTGCCTTTGTGAAAGCAAAGGCACAGGGTACCCGCGTACGACAGCCGAAGATCAATCGTGAGGGTGCTCTAGCAATTGCGAAGGAATTGCGTGCCGTGGGTACCAATGTGAACCAGATTGCGAAATGGTGCAATGCACGAGACATTGAGCAATTGAATGAACAGGAGTTTGAGAGATTGATATACAATCTCGATGAAATTAAAAAGGGATTAGCTGAAGCATGGCAACAATTAAGCTGAGTACGACGAAAAATGCCAATGCGTTACTGAAGTACGCTGAGAAGCGTGCTGAGGTGTCAAATTCGCTTAATTGCGATGTGGACTACGTTAGGAACCAATTTAAGGCTACAAGGGAAATATGGGGCAAGAACGGCGGCATACAAGCCCATCATGTTATCCAGTCATTTAAACCAGATGAAGTGGATCCCCAGCAAGCCAATGAAATTGGGTTACAACTAGCTGAGAAATTGGCAAAAGGTCACGAGGTGGCCGTCTATACGCACACCGATAAGGATCACATTCATAACCACATTGTCATTAATGCTGTGAACTATGAGGATGGCCGAAAGTTTCATGCACATGGCCAAGAAGCTATTGACCATGTGCGCAAAATAAGTGATGAACTGTGCAAGGAACATGGGCTGTCCATTGTAGAAGAGCGCTCGGCCGATGTTCGCTACACATTAGCTGAACAGTCATTGTTTCAAAAAGGTGAGTCGAGTTGGAAAGATGAAATTCGGACGGCCGTCGACTCTTCAAAAGAACAAGCAACTAGTTTTGAAGACTTTCAGGAACGTTTAAAAGACCAAGGCGTCCAAGCAACGCTACGAGGTAAAAACATCACGTATGAGCATCTAGAATCGAATAAAAAGGTACGTGGCACTAAATTAGGGTTGGCGTACGAAAAGGAGACGATTTTACATGGCTTTGAAAGACAAGTTACAAGAGAAAGAGAGACAAGAAATTCAGCAACAACAGTCAACAGAGGATTTGAAGAGAATATACGAAGAGATGATTTTGCGTCTCAGAGCGACAGAGGGTTATCTCTCGACGTTCCTGAAAGAAAATATGAACAAAGAGATGATGATGCAACAAGAGCTCGAACAGATCAAACAGACGAGCCAAGACGTACAAGCGGAAATGAGATTGACTTCGCTGACATCGATCAACAAATTAGAGACCGCCATCTTAGAGCACAAGCAATATACGAACGAAACTTTGGCCGAGATGAAGACGGCCATCAGGGTATTGAACAGCGAGATGAAAAAAAATCAGGAGTTTCTGAACAACGAGTTCCAAACAAACAATCAAGTGATCAAAGACGAACTCGAGAAGATCAACAACAA
>NZ_CP009917.1 GCF_000832985.1 Priestia megaterium NBRC 15308 = ATCC 14581 | reverse complement strand
GGGATTCATTCAATCTCTAATTCATTGATCAACTTTTTATTAAGCTTTCGATACTCATCTTCTGTTAGTTTTCGTTTTTCGTCCTCGACATATTTACCTTTGCCCCAAGAGTACATCAAAGCATAAATATACTCCGTTGTATCGACTTCCTTGTATTTATCTATTTCACCCTCTTCAAAGAGCTTAGAAGCCGTTTTGAAGAGTCCTGAGTACACAATAAGCCTTTTACCTTTTAAAGCTTTGTAAAAAGTCTTAAAGACGTTCTCGTTAATCAAATAGTCGCTATCCTTAGCTGAGTACTTCGCAACTTCAGAAATCTCTTTATGATTGTTCTGTTTAATCTTACGGACATCCACTTGTGTAATGCTAGGATTGTCCGTTACCTGTTGCCATAACTCAAGCCATTTATCACGTTTTATGTATTGAGTAGGCTTATTGAAATAACTTTTATTGACTGCTATCATCACATGAAAATGCGGATGATAGTCATTCCGTTCTTGGTTATAGGTTACCTCTAATTTTCTTACATAGCCTTTTGTTATACTTTTAATTTCTTTTCGTTCCATCAATTTTTTGAAAGATTGATTATATTTTTTAATTTCATTATCGAGATCCTCAGCCGATACATTAGGAGCCGTTAGGGTTAAAAAAATAAATTCTTTTTGATGTTCTGCTTGTATGTATTTCATTAAGATTGAGAGTTTCAAAGCGTCTTTTCTTGCCTTACGCCACGCACAAACCGGACAAAATCGATTTTTGCAAGAATTGCCCTTTATTTGTTTTTTATGTTCCAATGTTTCATCACTCGCAAACATAAGAAAAGTTGAACACTCCTTTATAATTTCTAAACTACTTCCAGAAATTAATGGTTTAATAAAATTCAATAATGCTAGATTTTTTTTCTTTTTAGGTGTATATTTTTCAGTAACAATTGAAAAACTTTTAGACATAAAAACTTGCTCCTTTGGGATTAATGTATTTGTTTTGAACTAGACACTTAAAACACTACATTAGTATCCTAAAAAAGGCAAGTTTTTTTCGTTATATCCCTTGTCGCTCTAAGCGTCAAACGACATTAACCCAAATCGAAGATGTTACCCTTATTATCAAGATAAGAAAAAAAACGTTCACGCCCTCGATTTTGCGGGTGTTTTTTTGTGTTTTCTCTCGCCCTCCATTCGCTATTTATTACTCAGAAAAAGCCGTTTCCTTTTGGTTGCGAGCCTCTACCCTTAAAATCCCGTAAAGCATACCCCGTCGGGAAAATTCGCCCTCTGGGGCCTACTTCACGAAATTTTACTATAAGGGTTTTCTCATCAACAAAAAGACTACGTTTTTTCCTCCGTCATAAACCACTCACTAAATTTAGGGGCAAGCTACGGGATCGTGACCACATCCCCAAAACTTTGTTTTGCCTTGCTAAGAAGTTTCCTAGAACCTTTCGTGTCACTTTGCTCGATTTTGAGGAGAAAAATATCCAGGTAGAGAAACACATGGCGCAATTATACATAACTCCGTTTTGTCATTGCGAACCGATTTTAATCGGTTGATTGGCATAGCCAAATTGTGCAGCATCTTTTTTCAAAAGTGCCGATAAAGAAAACGCCCATTTACACACCACAAAAAACGTGGTTAGAAATGGTTACCCTACGGGACAGGAAATAAAAAATAAAAAGAGCGATCTTCATCGCTCTTTACCCTTTTCAAATTCGCTTGTTTATATTTCACTACTCCAGTAAACTTTTTTGACTTATGTGTATCTATAATCAAGTTAAGTAAAAAAGAAAACCAAAAACCTTTTTCCAAAACACTTATCGGCTTAAGCCGATTCAAAGCAACTCAAGTTGCTCATTTTAACAAAAGGCAATGACGCCTCCACCACCGGTACAAAGTTTGTATTAATGCAGTACCCCTAAAAGAGTAGATACCGATTAGCAAACAAAACATCCTTTGCTTAAATCGCAAAGGATGTTTTGTTTTTTATTGCGAAGCAATCGCACACATTGGAACAATGTATAAGTGCGCCCTTGCTCATTTTAATTCGCTTC
>NZ_CP009916.1 GCF_000832985.1 Priestia megaterium NBRC 15308 = ATCC 14581 | reverse complement strand
GTTTGAGTTAAAAAGAGAGACGGTGGATGAGTTTGGTGAAGTTTTTGATACTTTACAAATAAAGAACCCTTCTTTGAACGAGTTGGAAAAGATAGAGGATAGAGCAACTCTTTATTATCTCCTGGATCATCCACAAGAATGGTCCAACCTCTCAAAAAGAAAAAAAGAAAAATATCGTAAAATGTTAAAGGAAATCAAAGAGGAAGATATTACACCTGTTTTCAAAAAAGCGTTAGAAAAGAAAAAAGCCGAGTTGATGGCACAACTCGGCAGCTGGTTCAAAAATCAATATAAAATTTTCGAGCATTGTTGATTTTGATAGCACTATTATAATCTAAAATACAGGTAATATTCCAGTAGTAAATATTACTGTTGGAGCTTTACAACGAGAATAGTGTCGAGAATTTAAGAATAGATATATAGCATGAATATAGATAAGACCGCCTTATACACTTATAGATAATGGGCGGTCTTTGTTATGTATATGAGGCTTTCTTTAAAAGTGAAATAGGGGAAGAGAATGATTCCACGGATGATCCTTTTATAGATATAGGCGATGGAGATGATGGTAGAGAGTAAATACAAAAAAAGGTCTGTCAACGGTAAATCGCAAGACCGTGAGGTCGAGAATTTAAGGAGTTGATAGATTCACCAGACCCAAACCCTCTTGGCACTCAAACAAACTCGTTTGTTTGACGCCAACCGGCGAGGGAACCCCCCTCAAAGGTTGAGGGGGTTGGGGGTGTTTGTAGAAGCGATTCCAAAGGGGCTTCCCTTTGGCAGGTGGTGGACGGCGTCCACGGTCTTCATGAAAAAGGGCATCCGTTTAGGATGTCTTTTTTCATTTTGGCGGAGCCAAACACAGGGAGGAACGCCGACCGCCACCTCGTAGAGCGCGCTCCCAATTTGATCGAAGATGAAAAATTGGTGTAGTGCGTTACACCAAATCTAAAATTTTGGTGTGCTGAACCTAAGTACAGTGGTCGAAATAGGGGATTGAGGGATGGCCAAATATGGGGTTATCCGGATGTAAAAGTTTCACAAAGACACAATGACGGGGATCCAGAAACATAACCAAAGAGAAGGAAAAGATAACAATAAGAAAAGGTTAAAAGATAACTAGATACCCAATATGCGGCTCGTATAAGCTGTCTGAGCGATGAATTTCAAAAATAGGATCTTAGATATAAAAAAGCAAAAAAATCTCTTAAAAAGGAAAATAAAGAGAGATTATTAAATAGTGAGGATGACCTGGGAAGGTACTTTGATTTTTAAATTGACATAATCATTAACATTTTCAAAATATTGACCGATGACATGTCTGACAAAAAACATTATAATAATAATTGGACTACTTAATCCATAAGTCTACTAATCTAAGGTCACCAGATCAGGAATAGCGTTTCTCTTAAAAGAGAAACGCTATTTTCTTTCACTTTAGGGAAATGATATAATAAGGGTCTATACTAAGTCCTATAAGGGGTGTTTCTATTTCCAGAGAAACACCCCTTTTTATTTATTCCATAGATGTCACTTTTGATGACTTTATAAATGTTGATATAACACATTCTGCACCAAAATAAAAAGCTACCTCTTAAGTGTGCAGCATGAGAAGTAGCTTTTTATTTTGTTACTTATTTTCATAAGGTAGAAATATCATTGAACAAATAATAACATATTTCCTGCTGTAAAGACTATAGTTTACAGGCCAAGCATATGTATAAAAGGTGCGCTTTTTATGCATCATTTCTCCAACTACCTGTAAGGGGAACTCCGTCAGAACAAGGATGTATAAAAAGTTGCATAAAGTAGAAATCGTAGCCTTATGAGAACCCTTATGCGAGAAGGGTTCTTTTTTGGGTTGTGTTCCGGAAAGAGACATTATGTTAACTAAAGATGTATATGATATACGACTTAAAAACAGAAAAAACTCCTGTGACCTGTTCAGGAGTTTTTTCTGTTACGTTTATGCAATTTCTACTTGGATGATGCTACACAACATCTTGAGTAGTTTGCTCGATTAAGATATAAATCATTCATAGAACTGTGTTGTCTCGTATCAGAAGCAGGTTTAAGTCTGTTTCTTTAGCATTTAAGGATATTTTTAGTTTTTCCAGAACATCCACCATGCTTTCTTGTGGCCTGTCTGTTTTCTTAGTTCTTGCATTTGTCTCATGAGTTCTGTGACTTGGCGATCTCGTCTCTCTATTTGAGCTTTACATTTTTGTAGCTCTTGTTCTTGAATTTCTAGTTGTTTAATTATGTCTTCATATTGTTTGAGGGTAATAACAGATTCTTGGAAGCTGTCCTGACTGTCCTGTATGCTGTCCTGACTGTCCTGGACACTTAGGACAGCGTGGACACACTCTGCTATAGTCATGCCACCTTGTTTGTGTAAATCTAACATAGCGCTGAACATATGGAGATTATTTTCTGTGTAGATTGTTTTTCCTTTATTATTTTTAAAAGTAATGCCAACTTTAGTGAATTGGCTTTTGTGGTTTCTAAGAGTTGATGGAGTGATTCCTAATTTTTCAGCAAATGTAGAGCCATCGTATGTTCTTTCTGTAGGGACTGCTTTTAACAAATCTATCCCTCCTTTGACTAAATCAATTATTCGTTACGAGGGGGTAAAAGTCCTGTCTGTCCTAACTGTCCTGGACGTCCTAAGTGTCCTTTGTCCTGTCCGTCCTGTCCGTCCTAAGTGTCCTGGACGTCCAGGACACTTAGGACGGACCTTTGTAATGCGCGGTTTGGTAAAACTATGAAACTTGTAAAACATAGCAAAACAATGTATATTAAAAATAGAGTATGAGGGAGGTGAAAGTAATGAATAAAAATATCAATATGAATGTACGCTTTGCGGAAAATGAATCTAAGATGATTGATGATTTAGTTGCTTTATATTCTAAGGATTCTTTTATTCCTCCTACTAAGTCGGATATTATTCGTCATGCTGTTAATGAACTTTATAAAGGAAAAGTACTCGAAAAGAAAACTGCTTCTAATAAGTAATTTTGAAGAGGTGAAGAGATGTTTTTGGAGTTAAAAACAAGCTTAGTTTAAGCCGGCCTCTTCTAATAGCCGGTTTAAGGGTACATTTTTGGTTTACCACTACACAAAAAAAAGCTTTTGGTCCTTAGAGCTGCAAGGGTTATAGCAAAGGTCAAAAAAGGTCAGAACATGTGCTGCTTTATTTGTTTTTTAAAGGGGTGAGGATTTTTGGATGTTAGCAATATACTAGATATTCATTTTGATAGGATGACTGTATTAGGTGATTTAAATAGCAAGAAGGTTTTTTATTTAAAGGAACTTATTAAGAGTAACGATACTTCAGTTATGGATAACAAGTTTCATGATTATGTAAGAGGTAAATTCTTAAACGACTTAGTTTACTTTGAGTATGACAAATTAAAAGCTAAATCATTTAATACTCGGAATTTTAGAATGGAATTTAACCCTAATAACTTAGATACCAGGCAAGTCGAATGGTTACAAACTAATGTTATACCCTTACTTTCTGATGTAGGTATTACTCGTTTGGATCTAGCCTTCGATGTTGATTTCGATTTGAGTGAATATCAATTCATACCTATAGGGAATTCAAGACAAAAGTCCACAGTTGAATTTAGAGACGCTGCAAGGAAGCTTGAAACCTTATATATAGGTAAACGTCAAAGTGATAAGATGCTTAGACTTTATAATAAACAGTTGGAACAAGAGAAGAAAGGGAATACTTCTAACTTACATACGTGGTGGCGTCTAGA
>NZ_CP009915.1 GCF_000832985.1 Priestia megaterium NBRC 15308 = ATCC 14581 | reverse complement strand
AGATGCTATATGGTTGATTATCGGAATATATTGTATCTCATCTTTATTTATTTCAATCATGGCTTATTTACCTATGCAACACGGCCACAGGTAATACCTCCGTTTGTCGCTTACGTCTGTTGGCTCTTCTTGATAACGCTGATTTCACTGTACGGATGTATTCTGGGCTGTATTCACGCTTGGTAGCTGGCTCTGATCGTTTTTCTATTTCTTTTACAATCGCAGTGTACTCTTCTTTAGATACTTTCAAAGATTCGAGTGTTTTATTTGCCATGCTAATCCTCCCCCTTTGCTACTATTATGAGACGCCTTGTATTGGCTGTCAATTGGTATAGTAGCCGCAATATATTCTATTCGGCATTTTCCCTGTTTATGAAAAATAATAATATCTTGTACTATATGTGCTTTTTAATATTCGATTAAACAATACCAATATCCTTCTAAATGCGTACCTATATTCTACAAATTAGAGCATATTAATATGATAAATATAACGTATTATACGTATAATAAGATCTTTTCTAGAAGATGAGTAGCCGTTTGTCGTTAATCTTTCTACCATATAAAAAGTTGTCCCTTTTTAGAATATCTATATTGAACAAATCTTAATATTAGCAAAATAAAAAGCTACCTCGGCAGTGGAAGCGAGGTAGCTCAAAAATAGGGTTACGTTGAAATTTGTAAAAATAGTCTGACCCTTAATATATGATATTTGCATATAAAATCAATTATTTGAAGTGTTTAGCATATGTATAAAAGGTGGGCTTTTTATACATCCTGTCCGCAATCACCTAGAAGAAAATAGTTGTTATATCAACGATGTATAAAAAGCTGCATACTCCGGAAAAAGAACCCTCGGCGGAACCGTTCTGCGACAAGGGTTCTTTTTGGTGGTGTGTTCCGGAAAGAGACATTATGTTAACTAAGGCTGTATATCGTATACAGCTTAAAAACAGAAAAAACTCCTGCTGTTGACCAGGAGTTTTTTCAGTAACGTATCAAGGTATTAAAAGTGATACCTCTCTTGAGTAGTTTGCTTCGTTATCAGGAATGTATGTATAGAAAGAGGAAAAATCTACTTCTTTCATCCCATAGTAATGGGGTATCCTGTTATCGAAGAGTAGGGGGCTAATTATAAGATGTGAAATAGTGAAAAGAACATTATACAAGCTATAAAGAAATATCATAATTGTTGGAGGTGAAATTATGGCAGTTGTTAAAGCTACAACTTCAGATATCGCTCTTCTAGCAAGATTACTTAGAGCAGAAGGTGAAGGTGAGGGTGTACAAGGGATGCTTCTTATAGGAAACGTAGGAATTAATCGAATCAGAGCAAATTGCTCTGATTTTAAAGGACTGAGAACCATTCCACAAATGATTTATCAACCCCATGCATTTGAAGCTACTCAAAAAGGCTATTTCTATCAAAGAGCACGAGAAAGTGAAAAACGTTTGGCACGTCGATCTGTCAGAGGAGAACGTAGTTGGCCTGCAAAATATAGCTTATGGTATTTCAGACCTCCTCAAAAGTGCCCTTCAACATGGTACAAACAACCTCTTGTTGCTCGATATAAGCTTCATTGCTTTTATCAACCAAAAGCCGAAACATGCGAAAACATTTATAATACTTTTTAAAAATTCCCTATAATTTTATAAAGTGCTGTATTATTCTATATCATTAAAAATAAAAAACTAACTTTGAGTGAGAAAAAAGTTAGTTTTTTATTTTTAAGTTGTTTAGGGTATATAAGTTTATATTTTATTCGGCCCTTATATAATTGATTACCCCAATAATTATTGGTAAGTCTCCCCTTTTAAAACACTCTCATTTTTTAAGGGATTTCCTCAACGTTCAAGTCCACTATGGAGTATATTTGATGTTAGAAAGGCCCCAACGGGAGGCAAGTCACTGTTGGTAACGGCAGGTCCTATGAGAGTTGTATCTGTCGTAGCAATCCAAGTTCCATTCCTACCTGCTAATAAAGAAGGTGGTTTCATAATAACTCGCCCAGTTAAAATAAGATGTCGAATTCTAGTAGTCGAATCATCAAACATAGTTAAGTTACCAGAATATGTGGCATAAGGTGAATCAAAGCTGATTTGTTTGGCACTCTCATCCCAATATCCATTAATGGGAATAAGAGTGCCACGAAAATTAATTGTACCCGTTACTCTGTTACCTGTAATGGAGTTAATAATAAGCACACCCCAAACCATCGGTCTACCTGCTATCTCAGCATGGATACCCCATCGTGATGGAAATGGTATATTAACCCTGACTTTCTCTGTAGGTTGCAAAGCTGATTCCTCCCCTTTTCTAGGGCCATAAATTATGAATACCTAATACAATATGAGAAATAGGCCCAAAATGTTCGAACCCTTATGAATATAGCAAAAAACCTTCCTGTTCAAACGAACATTTCTATGTTAAATAAGTTCCAGGAGAAATATAAAAATGAGTCAGTTAAACAAAATACGTTAAAGAGTGTTTAAGTTCAGTAGTAATGACATCTTATTAGATAAGATGTCATTATTTATTTCCTATAATTGTGATTATGTTAACTACCTTTGTATATCATATACAGCGTAAAAACAGAAAAACCTACCTTGGAGTTAGGGAAAAGGTAGGTTTTTCTGGAGTAACTAAAGAAAATAGGTTGTGGATGCCGAGTCGGATGGCATCTTGTTTAGTTTGCTCAAGTTGATATTTATTATTCGTTTTATAATCTTAAATAAAAAAAGAAACAGATCTAAAAAGACTGTTTCTTGTAAAATTCCAATCCATCATAGTACTTTACCCCTTTGATCGAAAATGAAACATGAAATGTGATTATTTTTTATAAAACTTATTTTGCTTCTGATAAAGTACATTATGTTAATTAGGTTTGCATATGATATACAGCTGAAAAGCAGAAAAAACTACTGCATTCCAAACAGTAGTTTTTTTTCGAACCCAATAGAAAAATAGAAGGATGCTGAAATAGAAATGGTCAATTTATAATATGCAAAGCAAGAATAAAGGTGAGGACAAGCGCTAGTTTTATATAAAACTTGTACTATTTTTGTATCTTTTTCTTATAAAATTCATTATGTTAACTAATTTTATATATGATATATAGCCTAAAAACAGAAAAAACTACTGTTTGCCCCAAAAGTAGTTTTTTCTTTAACTCCATAGCAATGTAAGAGCCGAGATCTATTGGAAGAGCAAGGAGGTTGCTCAATATTATAGTATGCATAGTAATGAAAAGGGGTTGGACAGGCGCTCACTTTATCTAAGGTTTCCACTATTTTTTCATTTATTTCTTATAAGTCAATGATCAGAGATGGTTGGACACTCTGTAGTAGGGAAACTGTTATCTTACAGATTTAAATCCCCCTGGTATTAGGAATCTAACTAAAACAACTTAAAGTTGTTTCTAATTGCCTTAAGGCAATTTTGTATGTCTAATGGCTAAGGTCTGGTCCTTGATTTTTCGATCTATTTATATTTGTGCTTCTCATTCCTCTTAATTGATGTCTTTGTTGAGCTTGCTCTTGGCTACGAGTAGCTTGTTGAATAGCATTAAAAATCGTATCCAAAGCGTTTATGTTGCTTTCATATGTTTTTATTTCTTTTTCTAACCATGGGGCGACGGTTTTCTCCATTGTGTTTATACGACTTTGTTGTTGTTGTAAATCTTGTTGTCCTTTATAACCCAGCTCTTTTAGATTTTCACGTCCATATTTAGCTTCACTTTGCAATTCTTCATAGTCTTGACGAGCTTTTTTCGAGACAAGTCGTTTCGCTTTTTCTCCTGGGTTTCTGTCTAATTCATCAAGCTTTTTCTCCACGCTGCCAAGCTTCTCTACTTGTTTACTCATAGTTGAGACATGTTCTTTCTCTATACGAACCATTTTCTGATGTTTTTTGAACTCGTCTAGCTTCTTTTGGTTAGCATCTAGACTTTGTTTGATGTTGGATAGTCTAAACTGATTTTGTTGAGTAGTATTGTGATACTGTTCCAGCTTTAATGCATTGCTGTACGTGAGATGCTTTCCAGCTGTTTTGAGATCCGGATAATGAGAGCTTATCTCACGGATTTTGGCTTGTTTAATAGCTTCTTCAGCTTGTAATAGTACCCTGGTTTCGACTTGAATTTGTTTTTTCTCATACGTAATCTGATTGAGTCGATTTTCCTTCTTTTGCGAGAATTCTTGGTAACGCTGATAGAACTCTTCTTTGGTTGAAAAACGAAGAGATTCTTTATGATTTTGAATGCTGCTCTCATAGCTTTCTTTGTTACTTTCTAAATCAGAAATTTTATCAAGATGACGTCGTTTCATCATGTTATTCTCTTTGAGTTTAAACGGATTAAGGGACTTCTTAAGTTCCTCTACTTTTTCTTCGTTCTGTTGGATTTCACGCTTTAAATCGTTCACACGATCATAATAATTACTGACATTCAGGAATTGCTGTTGTTGTGCATGAAAGTGTCGTTCAATAGGATTATGACGATCACTCATTTTGCGTAGTTCTTCGTGGCGTGCTGTAATATCTTCTAAGGTAATAACCTTTTGACCTATGAGAGACGCAGCTTTTTGAATATAGGTTTTCTCTATATCCGTAGAAAAGCTGAATTGCTTCTCTTTTTCCTTCATTTTCTTTAAGTGGTCTTCTTTTTGACGACGATAAGCTTGTAAATCAACCACAGCTTTATTGTAGTCCTGGCGCTCCCGATTGATTTGGCCACGATCTGTTTTCTTCCCTTTCTTCTCCATATCATGTGCGACATGACCTAAATGAACCATTGGTAACGTTTCGAGTCCACGCTTTTCATGAGAAAGATGGGTAATACGTTCATTGATTTGAGTCTGTTCTAGCGCTTTATTTGCATAGTTCGCCCATTGTTCACGGATGGATAAGCAACCTTTGCTATTCTTTACGTACCCGAGATTATTTTCTTTTGTATTCGCAAAATCAGCATTCCAGTCACGATTCTTTTTGCCGAATCCATCTTGATCTAGGTTTCTCATCGTTAACATGATGTGAGCATGAGGATTATTGGCATCATCACGATGAATAGCAATATCAGCGACCATTCCTTTTTGAACAAACTCATTTCGAGCAAAAGACTGAATGAGTTCTTTTTGTTGGTCACGATTTAGTTCAATTGGTAAAGCAATGTTTAATTCACGTGCCAGTTGTGAGTCTTTGCGCTTCTCTACTTTTTCAACTTCATTCCATAAACGATTACGATCTTTCATCCATTCTGGAGCATTGGAAGGAGTCAGAATCATGGTTTCCGGTTGTACATTACGAGCATAAAACTTTTGCTCGTCTGTACGTTCATCATGTAATTTTTCGCCACTGCGATAAGCAGCTGCAGCAACAGCCGATTGTCCTTTTGAACGACTGATGATTTGCATCGATAGATGGTAAATAGCCATAATTCTTTCCTCCTTTCTTGAGAATGGGTTTGTGTTTTAGGAATAAGTTGATGAGAGCACAAAGTGCGCTAATCAACGTTTTAGACTAAATCAGCATCATGAACACCGAAGGTGTCGGATGGTGGTTTCATCTTTGCCGATAGGCAAACAGGTTTTATGAAATTCGCCATCTAGGCGAATGGGTCTTTCGTTTTGTCTTTTCGTTCCGAAGGAACCGCACACATCGGTACGATGTATAAGTGCGCCCTTATCTCTTCAATCTAAGGGAATTATACCATATTCTGGTGAGAGAATCTATGCTAAGGATACCAATTTATCTCAATTTTTGATATAATTAATTTAAACATTGGAGGACATAAAAAGGAGATGAGGATGGGTGCCGAAGAAGCGAACAGATGAGGAGATTCTTCAGGAGTTAGAAGAGAAAATTGAGAAGATGAGAGCGAAGAAACAACAAGTTGGAGCGCGTAAAAAAGAAAAAGAGAGAAAAGAAAGAACAAGACGACTGATTCAAGTCGGCGCAATTTTTGAGAAATACTTTGAGATTCAAAGTGAAGAAGAAGCAGAAAAGATTGCGAAGGCATTGCAAGCGTATGTAGGGAAAAATAAAGAGAAGATTTTGCATCATGATGTTGTGGTAACTCAGAAAAAGAAAACAATACAAGAAGCAGCATCTGCAAAAGAATAATGTCTTTTACTATACTTAATTCAAAAGTTACATTATCAAATTAAGCAAAAAAACATCTTAAAATCGTCGAGGAACTTGTCGGATGAATTAAGATATAGCTATCCCCTATTTCAACCATAGGCTTCAACTAATACGCCAAAGTCTATAAAAAATACCATAAAAGCCATGTAAGGTTAGACTTATTAGAATCTTAACTGAAAACTCCATGCATATGTATGCATAACACTTCTCCTTAGCTTGAAGTGTTATATATAGCGAAATTGATTTCTACAGTCATATAACAATATTCATAGCTAAATATACTTGTTTTGATATATTTTGCTAATTTTTATTGAATTATGAGACGACTTAACGCTATAATATAACTAACAAAAACGTGCGGATAGAAAAAAGACTTCAACTGTTTAAGTAGTGTGAACCCACTCTTAAACCGTTCCCCCTACAGCAACTAGGGAAAACACTTGTCGAAGTCTCTTGTTAATAGTTTCATTATCGATAAGATAAAACTTATGTTTTTATTTTATATGAAATTGACATCTATTTCAAGGGCTTCGTTCATCTAAATCAAGACATTGTTTTCCTTTCACCAGGGAGACAGTGTCTTTTTTGTGTTCCTTAAAGGAGAAGATGAACAGATGAACAAGATATTGACTTGCTATTTAAAAGATGTAGATACCTTCAATGGACGATTAAAATGGTTATGGCAACAAAAAGCTACCCTTCGTACAAAAAAAGAAGAATTTCTGGAAACACTCCGTACTTATTTTAAACAACAACAACTAGCTTTACATAAAGAATTCCCTAGAAAACGAATGGAAATGTTAGATCACGTAATTTATAATCTTGTAGCTACGGGTATTCAAGCGATCCGTTCAGAAACACTGATGAAAAAATTTAACGCATCTAAAAGTACGGTTTCTCGTTTGGTGAAATCATTAAAAGATACACCCTTTATACTTGTGGCACGTTACATTAAAGAAGATACAACAGGTACTCACCCTGACAGCTATGTATTTGTCCTTAAAAACCATAAGAATTTTAATCGAATTTGCGATGAGATCTTTTTTGCACATGATACAACAGGTGTACAAACGCTTCAGCAAGAAGAAATGACAACTCCTGTGACAACTCCTGTGACAACTCCTGAACGTGCTGAAAACGTTGATACAGCAAGCTTAGAGGGCCCAAAAACGTCTAATGCCTTTATTAACCTTGATTTACCTGTAAATCATATAAATAATCATTTAATGTCTGTTTCACAGTCATTTGCTTATATCAAAGGTGTGCCTAAAAAAGTAAATAACGTGTATGCAAGTAAATATGGGCATCAACTAAAAGATTTTTATGCGCGTATTCAAAATGCGGCAAAAGCAGTAAAGCGAGATACGGAGATTGATATTGTCAAAGAGCAAGTACATGAAGTCGCTTATACAGCGATTATAGGCTTAGATAAATATGTCCATGAGGCGAATCATAAGGGTACCACCCTATCACTGGATGAGATGTGCCGTCTTGTTTATCAAATTGCATTCAATCAATTTACCAATCTACTAAAAGGGAATACAGAAAAACAAGCATCTGAGTCAGACATACATACTGAAGCTGAAACAACAGCATTATTTACGCCTAAACATATCATCCGTAAGGAAGTGGTTCCTGCTTGGCTAAAAACTGAACAGAAGCAAAATGAGTGCACACAGAAAGAAACTCTTTCTCTGGACCAACAGCTTGAAATGATCCAATTAAAGCAAGATTTAGGGCAGGAGTTAACGTCAGAAGAAGAAAGCTTGTTACAAGAGCACAGTTCTACGTACAGTTTGTTAAAAATGGCACAGTTGAAACAGGATATAGGAAAAGCACTAAACCCAGAGGAGCAAGCTTTACTGCGTCAACATGCCCAGTTGAAAGATACAGCTTCCTAATTAAAATGTGTAGAAATCCCTTAGAAGCTAAAGTATTAATAAAGTATGTTTATTTAAAATATATTCCTAAATAATAAATGCCTAAATAGGAAGGGGGCCCCTTACTCTCCCTTGCTTTAAAGGTACACCCTAAAACAATCACCTATAGTGGGAAATTTGAATACTGTGGGAAAGACTATCAAATTAAATCCAGGGGGAGCACAATGTGACAAAACTATTCGCTATCAATGCAGGGGAGTCCCTTTTTGCCGTTGCGAAAGCAGAGAACGAAGAAGAAGTCCTTACTATTCTTGTCAACCGCGAACTAGAAGAACAAGAGGATTTTGGTATTAGAGCACATATTGATGATTTTTCAATTGAAGGGCTGTATGGTGATTTCTTTTATGATGAAAAGGGGTCATTTATCGAGAGTCACATTTTAGACTATCCTCGCCATATAAGAAAAATGAGCACTAAAGAGTCTCATACCTATATCCGATCACATGTTGAAAAGAACGCTAGAGCTTTTTGGAAAGACCATCCGTTCTATGCGGATCTCTACTTACGAGAAGTTAAAAAGTTTGAGGCTGTAGAGAAAGAGGGAGGAAATACGTTCCACCCGCATTTTTCGGAGGAATTTTATTTTAATACGGCCAAATTAATTATTACTGGAACGGATTGGTACGGGGAAGATGTTCAAATCATTGAAATCGACTTAACCGACCGTAATTACCAGCTTATTTTTGAACTTACTTTGGACGAATAAGCAACGAGAGGGTTTTATTCTTCTCTTTATATAAATGAATTTTAGAAGCAAAACATGAGGCCTACCATGGTTGAAAACCTATTAAACAGTTTAGAGGCAAAGGACCACAAAGTACTTGATGCTATTCACGCATTGAATGTACAGTCAGATGGCTGTCTAACAGTGGAAGTTTGAGATATTTAGGTGAGTTTTGTATCCCCTTCCTGGGAAGTATGAGAGAATCCTTATAAAGGAGTTTGGGTATAACAAATTCACTGAATCAGAGCTACGCATTTATAACTGCCTAGTAACTGGTTTATGACGTTGATTAAACTTAAGGTTAACTAGCCTTAACTTAAGCTAAGTTCATGTTTCTCAAAAAATTATTAAGAATAGTCTATAAGTTGAATCTTAGTTTAACTTACGCTAGAAAATAACAAAGCCTTGATAATCACCAGGCTTTGTTTATTGCAGGATTTTTAGGATGAGATTTTGAATGACCTATTTAGTGATTATCTTTTAATTCTTTTTGTTTGGTAGATAAAAAGAACACGGCTTTTGGGTTTGTCCTATTTTCCAAATAGACGAGCGAGAAAGCCTTTTTTTTGTTCCTCTTGTTTAGCAGCTGCTACTTCATTTTGAGCAATGAGTAGCATTTCCTCCTTTCTCCCTTTCTGATGCTCTCTGATATGTTCTAATAGTTTAATGTCTCTGTCTTTTACATCAAGACTATGCTCATTTAATTGTTCCTGGAGGGAATCAATTTTTTTGTTTTGCTCCAGTATTAATTTTTGCTGTTCGGCAAGAGCTTGCATAAGTATGTCTAATTTTTCATTTGTAACTTCCTTATAATGTTCATTTTCAGCAGATAATTCTGTAACGCCTGGAGTTATAGAATCTTTCTTATACATTGGTATTACACCTTTTATAGCCGTTTCGAGAGTTATACCAGGTTTGCTTTTTGCATCGGTAACTCTTCTGAACATTGAAATGTTTGTATCGGTGTAAGCTCTGTTTCCCTTTTCATCTTTATGGAATACAAAACCCTCCGTTTCAAAAATCCTAGCGTACTTAGTTACTGTCTGTCTTTGAATGTTTAATTGTGACGCTACTTCACCGGGAGAATAAAGAGCTTCAAGATTTCCTTGTAACCCTTCCATAATTTCACCTTCCTTTATAACGGAATTACAAAAAGAGTTATATAACGGATTATAAATAGCTTTATGAATAACACGTTATAATCATTTCGCTATATTAACCCTATAATCCTATCATAAAAATAAATAACAAATTGACAAAAAAATAAATATATATACTCATTAGAGTAGGTTCTAATGGGAAAGATGACTGAGAAGAAAAAGAAACAATGTAACGTAATATATAACGGTTATAAAGGCGTTATACTATTTCTAATACTTTTAAGTACGTGATATTTTTTAGATTTGTATCTCCATTACTAATAACTCTGTTATTAGTAATGGAATAGCAATGTATTTTAAAGAGAAAAAACAAAGATAAACAAAAAACACTTCTAATATAGCTGAATTAGAAGTGTTTTTTATAAGAATTTTCTTCGGTTTTTTCGTCTTTCAGGCGCGCCTAAAGCCGATTTGATAAACGCAACTGCTTCAGGTGAATGTTTTTTGCCGTTTCTCATTTCTTGAAGGATTTCTTTTGAGTCAGAGTCACTCAATTTTAAGCCATTTAATTTCATGATACCACCACCTATATAAGTATACGGGTAGTATATGTATTGCCAAAAGAAAGGTTCTTTAAACAAGATCAAATGAGGAGGTCGTCATTATATTCTGAAATCAGTTGAATGTCTCTTGTATCCGGAATGGCAAAACGCATTAGCCTTAGACCATCTTGTTGTGTATCCATCATGTCAAATCCTCTATTCCTGTAAAAATGCAATGTCTTGGGAACATCAACAGACCAACAAAACAGATAACGAATAGCCATATAAGCATTGGCTTCAATAAGGTCTGCAATAAGGTCCATCATAGTCATGGAACCTATTCCTTGTCCCTCATAATCTTTATGCATAACGAAATAAAGGATCTCTACAGAAGGTATGTATGCTTCACCTTTCAATTGCTTTTTCTCATCTTCTTCGACTTCTAAATTACCGACACGAGCTGCATAGAAACCAATGAGCTTGCCTCCATGCATTATTAATGTCGTGGAAACAAGCCCAAGGATATGATGTTCATATGCATTTGACAAGTTTCTTATCCATGTATCAAGTCTTACATCTTTGCTTACAAAAGAATCAGTTAACATATCTAAATCAGATTT